>SHUN01000041.1 GCA_009697495.1 Bryobacterales bacterium
TTCCATTCGCAAGCCGGGTCCATCGGCGATTCTGCCTAACGCTACCCACAGATTCCCCGGACGAGCCACTATTGTAAATGCTGCACGCCAAATGCAAACGCGGAATGGTTGCCCATTCCGCGTTTGCCAAACTGATCGAAAAAGATCAGAAGAAAGAAGTTAGCTGGCCTTCTTCTTCTTGCCCTTCTTCTTCTCTTCCTTCTTTTCGTCCTTCTTCGTGTCGTCGCTGACGGCAGCGGCGAACGTCACCATCGAGAAAGCGCCGAGAACCATCAACGCAAGAATCTTTTTCATGTTTCAATATCTCCTTAAGAATTGTGGCCGCTGGAGGCGGACCAGATACGACCAGCATGAGGCATTCCCCTTCTTCGCGCATCCCGAAAACAGGCTATTTCCCGTCACGACTTCACGCTAGCCAATCAGGTCCATCCATCACTTCCTATACCCTAAAAGTAGCCGGATGTTTAACCAAATCACCGACAAGAGCATCCTCCGCGTCCTGATCACCGGGTTCGCCCTTGTCATCGTCCTCCTCCTCGCCTCCGGTTACATCAGCGTCTATAACGCCCAGCAGATCCGCGCCTCCGCCGAACGCCTCGCCGGCGAGCAAGTCGTCACCAACCGCCTCATCGACGAAATCCACCGCGAACAGGGCGCCCTCAACGCCGTCTTCACCAATCTCAACCAGGAACCCGGCTCCGTCGACCGCGACGACATCCTCTCTCAGCTCACCGAAGCCGACCGCGTCATCGAACAAATCGTCGCCGCCGGCAGGGGTACCAAAGACGAGCCCCTCTGGAAGGAACTCCGCCTCGCCGCCACTGACTTCACCGCCGAAGCCCGCCGCCTCCTCGCCGTCGAAAACCCCGAATCGCTCTTCTCTAACGATCTCCTCGAACTCCACGAGCAAGTCATCGAAATCATTCGCAAACTAATCGCCCGCGGCTCTCAACGCTCCTCCCAGGCCCAAGGCGAACTCACCCAAAAATCCGCCCGCCTCGTCAACCAATCCACCTTCCTCATGGGCGCCTGCCTGATCCTCGCCCTCATCGTCGCCATCCTCACCATCCGCACCACCGCCAGCCTCTCCCGCCGCATCGAGTATCAGGCCAGCGAACTCAGCCGCGTCTCCTGGCACATGCTCGAAAATCAGGAGGCCGCCGCCCGCCGCTTCTCCCACGAACTCCATGACGAACTCGGCCAGTCCCTCACCGCCGTCAAAGCCAACCTCGCCGCCCTCGCCGCAGCCGAGTCCAATCGCCGCTTCGAAGATTGCCTCCACCTCGTCGACGAAGCCATCAAAAACGTCCGCGAACTCTCCCAGCTTCTCCGCCCGACGATTCTCGACGATTTCGGCCTCGACGCCGGCCTTCGCTGGCAATGCGAGCGCTTTAATGAACGCACCGGCATCGAAGTCAACTACGACTCCTCCGTCACCGTCCGCCTCCCGGACGAAACCGAAACGCATCTCTTCCGCATCGCCCAGGAAGCGTTGACCAACGTCGCCCGCCATTCCAAAGCGACGCGCGTCGAGATCAGCCTGCACAAAGACGGCGACAAGATCCGCCTCCGGATCAGCGACAATGGGAAAGGAATCGATCCTGTCGAAAAATCCGCCCGGCGCGGAATCGGCATGACCGGCATGAGGGCCAGAGCGCGCAACGCAGGCGGAGAACTGGAAATCCTGACCCCCGGAAAGGGAGTAACGATTGCAGCCTGGGTGCCATCCGCCGTAGTGCCCGCGACCCGTACGAATGATGAGCAAGAAGACACGAATCTTATTAGTCGATGACCACGCCGTAGTCCGCCAGGGCTTCCGCATGATCCTTGGCGCGCAAGCGGATATGGAAATCGTCGGCGAAGCCGGCAACGGCCGCGAAGCCGTCACAATGAGCGAACAACTGAAGCCGGATGTCGTCGTCATGGATGTCGCCATGCCCGAACTGAACGGCATCGAGGCCACCCGACGCGTCACCGAAGCCAACCCGCACACCCGTGTTCTGGCTCTTAGCATGCACAAGGATTCCGTCTATGTCCGCGAAATCCTTCGCGCCGGCGCCCGCGGCTATCTCCTCAAGGATTCCATCGACGTCGACCTCCTCGCCGCCGTCCGAGCCGTCGCCAAGGGCGAAGGCTACCTCAGCCCCGGCGTGTCCGACACCGTCCTTTCCGATTACCGCAAACACGTCACCGACCCGTTGGATCTGCTAAGCTCCCGCGAACGCGAAGTTCTGCAATTAATCGCCGAAGGCAAAACGAACAAGGACATCGCGACGCTGCTCAATCTCAGCGTCTACACCGTCGACGCCCATCGCGGGCGGATCATGGAAAAGCTGAATCTCCACTCGACCAGCGAATTGGTCCGCTTCGCGGTTCGCAAAGGGCTGATTGATTAAGGGCCCGCCACTCGCGCCCGTCTTTTTGACAAGCCCGCCGAAGTAGTTCATAAAATCTGGGCCTATGCAGAAATGGGAATACAGAGTTGTAAACTGCTACGGACTTAGCGGCGCGAAGAAGGTCGACGTTCTAAACCAACTGGGGGAAGAGGGTTGGCAACTCGTATCGGTCACGTTCACTGATGACGGAACCAATAAGGAACTGTACCTCAAACGCCCGAAAAACTAACCTCGCCCGGCATGGGAATTAACAGCACAACTTCCTCATTGCGATTCTGGACGGTCTCGGCCGAGCCGCCTGAACAAGGAATCGATTACGCCAGAGCCGGTAGGGTACACACCGCGGCCGCCTCATGGACAAGTTAGGGGATCTCTCGGTCAATGAATCGCCCGGCTTTGCTGGTCGCCACGGTCGGTCGATTTAAGATAGTCCTTGACCGGGCAAAAACGGCGCGCAAAAATAGACCCATGGAGAGGGAACAAGTCATAGCAACGCTTCGTGCCCATGAGCGGCAACTCAAGGACGCTGGTATCGTGCGCCTATCGCTGTTCGGCTCCACGGCGCGGGGCGATGCGGGGCCGGATTCCGATGTCGATCTGCTGGCCGCGTTCGATGAACGCCGCCGCCTGTCGCTTCTCGATGTCGTGGGCCTTGAGATCCAGCTTGCCGATTTGCTTGGTTGCCCGGTCGATCTCAGCGAAGAAGGAAGGCTCAAGCCGCGCGTTCAGAAAAATGTAGAGGCCGAGGCTGTGCGTGCCTTCTAGCGATCCAATCCAACGCTTTCAGGACATTCTCGAGAACATTGCCCGGATCGAACGATACACGGATGGATTCGATTTGCCCGCGTTCATGGGTGACCACAGAACTTACGATGCGGTTGAGCGTTGCCTCGAGCGGATCAGTGAAGCCTCGAAAAAACTTGGCACTGTAGCTGAAACGCTCTGCCCTGACATCCCGTGGCCAAAAATACGTGCCCTCGGAAACTTCCTCCGTCACGAATAGGACCGGATGGAAGGAGACCGCCTTTGGTTCCTGGTTGAAGATGATCTGCCGCCGTTGAAAGCCGCCGCTGGCGCCGCGCTGCAAATGCTTCAGGAAAACGAACGGTAAATGAGAGCGAATTCTCCTCTCAACCCGCCTGCGAAACACTCCCGCTGCTACGCAATCAGCAGCGACAGCAAATACTCATCCGCCACAGCGCCGCCGCGAATCCCTTTCCACTTTTGAAAAGCGCCACGGGACTCAACAATCATCGTCATCAACCCATTGGATCTGCTAAGTTCCCGGGAACGCGAAGTTCTGCAATTGATCGCCGAAGGCAAAACGAACAAGGACATCGCGACGCTGCTCAGCCTCAGCGTCTAAAGGGCTGATTGATTAAGGACCTGCCATCCCCGCCCCGGCCGGAAATGTCCGCGCCACTGTTCGTCCTCCAGTCCGGTGGACGGGACATTTCTACTTTGCCGCGACACTCGCCCTAACCGAATTGACACCCCCCGTTCGTATGTGATGCTATTGCACGCAGCGCCCGAAACGCGGCGCTTACTGGGAGAGTCTTGCATGTTGCAAAAACATCTGGCCGTTTGGCCCGTTGGAATACTGCTGGCCGCCGCGGCGCTCGCGCAGACGACGGGTACCGGAACACTCGTCGGAACAATCACAGACTCAACGGCCGCCGTTGTGGCTGGGGCGAAAGTGACCGTCGTCAATGCCGCCACGGCCTTTACTTCGGAAGTGCCAACCAGCAATGAGGGCGCTTATTACATTCCCTACCTGTCCCCTGGGACATACCGGATCACGGTGGAGTCGCCCGGATTCAAGAAGTACGTTCGTGAAGGCGTGGTGATTCGCACGGGCGAAATTCCGCGTATCGACATCCAAATGGAAGTCGGCGGGGTGACGGAAACGGTGCAGGTAACGGGCGGTGTGCCGCTGTTGGACACGGAAACCTCCGCATCGGGCCTGGTGCTATCCGGCGACACGCTGGTCGCAATTCCGGTCAGCCAAAAGCGGCCTGTGCGGATGATGTATTACTTTCCCGGAACGAACTCGATGAACGGCTACCATGTGCTTGGACAGCGGTCGCGGGCCATCGGCTATCAGGTGGACGGCGTGAACGGGAAGGAGCCGGGTATCGGCAACATCGGCGGCCCGAATGAGCAAGTCTCACCGACGCAGGACGCCTTCGAAGAAGTGAAAATTCATACAACCGGCATGCCGGCCGAATACGGCCATTCGGCGGGCGGACTCATGTCGATGGTGATGAAGTCCGGCACCAATGATTATCATCTTGTGGCCGAAAACCGGCACATCAACAAGAGCATGATTCACCGGAACTATCTGGAGCAGTTACCGCGCACCAATCCCTTTCAATACAACGAGTCGACGGGCCTGTTTAGCGGCGTGGTGAAGTTTCCGAAACTTTACAACGGCAAAGATAAGACATTCTTCCTGCTTGGCATCGCCCGGCACGGCGAAGTGGCGGGCACCTCTTCGGCCCGGACCACCGTTCCCACCGGGGCGATGTTGGGCGGCGATTTTTCGTTCGGCGGACAAACGTCGCCGCGCCCGCTGCCAATTTATAACCCGTTCACCACGCGACAAAATGCGGCCGGGACCTGGGAGCGGGATCCATTCCCGAATAACATTCTGCCCAGGTCTCTGATTGACCCTGCCGCGACGAATTTTCTGGGCCGCAACCCGTTCACGCCGTCGAATCAGCCCGGCATTCCAACCGCGACAGGTCCCACGGAGAACCTGGTGGTCAATCAACCCAAAGAGATCTATCGTACTCGTTTCGATATAAAACTCGATCACCAGTTCACGTCCAATCACAAGGCGTACGGGCGCTACTCGCAATCGGTCCATCGCGCGTGGAAAGGCGACCACCAGGCACAGTTTGCCTGGCTCGACATCGACCCCAATGCCCAGCCGCAACCCGTAGACCACATCAACGTCGTGTTCTCCGACATGCTGATCCTCAGCCCCACTATCAGCAACGAATTTCGCGTTGGATTCAATCGCCGCGTGCTGAAAGAAAGGGCGATTACGAAAGACGGCGACTGGGCGAAGCAACTCGGGATTCCCAACGTTTCCGGCGCGACGTTCCCGTTCTTCAATATCGGATTCGGATTCGGCGCGCTGCCCAGTTTTCAGAACATCAGCGAAGACATCACCGTGCAGAACAACATGACGAAAGTCACCGGCAAGCACACGTTCAAGGCAGGCTACGAACTGATGCGCACACGCCTAAACTCGACGGTGCCCGATCTGCCGGGCGGCACCTATAACTTCGGCGGCACCAACCAGCCGTTCACGCCCAACACCGGCATCAACTTTGCGTCGTTTCTGCTCGGCACGGTGACAAACGCAACCTACACGTCGGCCTATGCCAGTTGGCTGCCGCGTTGGTGGTCCCACCAGGCCTACTTCCAGGACGATTGGAAGCCTCGGCGCGGATTGACGTTCAACCTCGGAATCCGCTACTCCTACGAAAGCCCCTACCAGACCAAGCACGGCCAGCAGTCGCAGTTTGACCCAACGGCGAAGGACCCGATCACAGGTCTCCCCGGCGCAATCCTCCATCAAAAGGGAGCACTGGCGAGAAAAGATCTAAACAACTTTGCCCCGCGCATCGGACTGGCCTGGAACTTCCGCCCGAAATTTGTTTTCCGCGCCTCGTTCGGCATGGTGCACCAGGATATCTTCGCGACGGATCGCAACAGCCTCTTCCAGGAGTATCTGGCGACCGCCAACATTGCCGCGCCGGTAGGCGATCCACGGCACGTATTCCGATTGTCCCAAGGGCCTCCGGCATTCAGATATGACGTGCAGCCGGACGGCTCGGTGCCGTTCGTCGGCGCTAACTTTGCCGGCCGCGGGGCGCAGCGGTGGGACCCCAACATCCGCATGCCGTACGTGATGAGCTGGTCCGGCGGTATTCAATATGCTTTCCGCCAAAACTGGATGATGGAAGTGCAGTACCAGGGCCAGTCCGGCGTGGGGCTGTTAAACAACTGGAACACGAACGTGATGCGGCTGGATGTTTCCAGCGATCCGGCGAGGCTGAACCAGATCTTCACGGAACAGCAGAACCACCTGCCGTTTACCAACTTCGGGAGCATCGGCCTGTTCTCCAACTATGGCCACAACTCCTACCACGGCGGCACCGTGCGTATCGAAAAACGCATGTCTGGCGGCCTGACATTCAACAGCTTCTACACCATGAGCAAAACGATCACGGAGACCGAAGGCGAAGGCGGCGACAACGGCATTACCTTCTACAATCGCCGTTTGGAAAAAGCGCGAGCCAGTTACGACGTTCGGCACCGGTTTGTCACGGTGCTGTCGTATGATCTCCCGTTCGGGAAGGGCCGCCGGTTCCTGTCCGGCGGCGGTGTAAGCAACGCGGCCCTGGGCGGCTGGCAGTTAACCTGGACGCAGACGATGCAGTCCGGACCGCCATTTACCGTTTCCGCCGGAGGCAGCCCTAGCCGCTACCTGCCGGGCGAACAGCGCCCCAATATTGTCACGACACACCAGGCCGCCGAAGTGGCCAACTGGCAGTTGGGCCCCAACCGCTTCCCGACACCGGCGCAGAATCCCTACTTGCATGCCAGTTCGTTCGCCTATCCGGCCGCCTTCACCACCGGCAATCTGGGCCGAAACGTCTTCGAGAGTCCGGGCCTGCTTTGGACGCAAGTTTCGATCGCCAAGTGGTGGAGGATTGCTGAAAAGTACCGATTCCAGATTCGACTGGACGGGAACAATTTCCCCATCAAACAGCCGCAATTCGCCGATCCAAACGGCGGATTCAACCTGAACAACCTGGGGGCGTTTGCCCGGATTGGCAGCGGTACCCGCGGGTCGTTCTCCGATATCGGCACGTCCAATTCAAATCTGCTGCTGATTGGCCGCTTCGAGTTCTAGAGCTTCTACAGTTAGGACCACTCCCTGACGGTCGTGGCTCGGAAGTCGGCGCTGGGGGCGCGCTTGCTATTTATCCGGCCATGCGTCAAGCAATCGCCGCGGATCAAACAGATGGCGGGGCTTGAATACGCGCGAACTCCATTTCACGCCCGGTTCAAACTGCACTCCGAGGAAGTACCCATACTCGCGAAACACGCAATAACGGACCTCGCCGGCATACTCGACATCCATAACCGTCATCCGGACCGTTGTCCGGAGAGGGATTTCGTTCTCCAAATGGATGCAAGCTCCAAGGGTCGAGATATCCTCCAGATTAGCCACCGCGTGCTGCGCGCGACCCTTGCCATCGAGCCATTCGATGTCAACCAAGTCCGCGCACATCAATCGAGGCTCAATGCGTTTCTCTGCCATATGACTGTTTATCGGACGCCGTAGGGATTTCGAGTATAGGGAATGCCCCTGGAAAAATACCCTACTACTCCTAGGGTCATTCCCCCTCCATTCAAATTCGGTCGAACACTTCCACTGCCTTGGTTAATGCCTTGAACTTCAGGATGTAAGGTACCATTTTCGTCTCGCGGTCGTCGATCTCCTGGGCGCGCCGCAGAACTTCCTTGGCTTTTTCCAGGGGCACGCGAACCACGCCGTCTTCATCGGCAATGATCCAATCACCGGGCTTAATCGTAACACCGGCGCATTGCACGGGCACGTCCTTCGCCACACCCGCGAAGCGGCTGACGGTGCTTGACGGCACGACGCTGCGGGCGTAAATCGCCAGGCCCAACGCGCGCACTTCCTTCAAATCGCGAACGCCGCCATCCACAATCACGCCCGCCATTCCGCGTGCTTTCGCCGCGGTGCCCATCAGTCCGCCGATCCCGGCTACATCCAGGCCATTCTCAATGACGATCACGCCGACGTCTCCGGGCTTCGAATTATCGATCATGGCGGTGGACATGGCCGTAGACAAAGACGGCGTCGCCTTGTCCGCGGTTGCAGGTTTCAACAACACCGTCGTCGCTTGTCCGACCACGCGAATGTTTCCCGTCCGCGGCCGCATGTCATGGGAGAGAAAGCCGCGCTGTCCGGTGATCTGGTCGACGGCATCCGCCAAGGCGGCCACCGTCGCTTTTTCAAACCCGGCCCTCACCGGGTCCTTCACAGCCGCGGACTTGGTTGCCGCCTGAAATCCAAACCCGAGAATGGCGCAGCCGATGGCGGCGGCGGGAACAAATACAAGTTTCCGTGTCATATCATGCATTATGCTATCCCAGGTGACTCCACGCAGTGTAATTAACAATGTCATCGTCGCTGTGTTGTTCGGCGTCGTGGTGCCATACGTGAAGGCATTCGAGTATCTCGACCAATTCCTGCTGCTGCCGTATTCCTTCCTGAGCCTCTTCTTTGTGGTTCCCATGGTAGTGGATTCCGTGTTCGCTTCGCCAGCCCGCGGAGTGCCGCTGGGCGCGCTGTTCCGTTCGGCCGGCATCGGCTGGTTCACCGGCCTGTGTGTGCTGTGGATGGGGATCGCGACGGTGAGCTGGCGGAGCGGTCGGCTGGTGGCTCCGCCGGTTGCCGTTGGCCTGTCACTGGCCGTGATGAGCCTGTTCGCTTGCGTGTTCGTGGCCGCCCTGTCGGCATGGACCGCGAACCGCACGGCTGACGCCGCCACCGCCAAGAGCCGCCTCCGAATCGGCTTTCTGCTGCTTCTGGTTGCCTTCTTTGCGCTGCCGCGCGCACTGCACGAGGACACAACGGCGGCGCTCCTCCAATATCTGACGCCGGAAGGGTTGGTCCGGATAACGCTGATTCTGGCGCCGCTGGCGGCTCTCGGCGCCGTCGCATTGTTAACCCGCCCGCCCCGCCGCTAAACTCCGGGATACACTTAAAGGTTCATGCGTATCACGTCGCAATCGCCCTGCCGCGTCGACCTTGCCGGTGGCACCCTCGACATCTGGCCGCTCTATCTCCACCACCTAAACGCCGTCACCGTGAATTTCGCGATTGACCGCTATACGTCCTGTTCCATCGTTCCCCGCGACGACGGAAAAATCGTGCTGCGCTCGCGCGATCTCGCCGTTGAGGAATCCTTTGCGTCGCTGGAGGAAATGAAAGCCGCCAAAAAATACAAACTGCCGCTGCTGGCCTACGCCGTCGCCTTCTTCTCGCCGGAAACCGGGCTGGAACTGGACTCCCATTCGGAGGCCCCGGCGGGCGCGGGCATCTCCGGCTCGTCGTCACTTCTGATATCGATTTGCGCGGCCTTCAACAAATGGCTCAACGCGGGCTACTCCATTGAACAATTGCGTGAATTGGCCCAGAACATCGAAGCGCAGATCATCCGCGTTCCCACCGGTTGCCAGGATTATTATCCGGCAATGTATGGCGGAATCAGCGCGATTGAACTCCGCGCCGATGGCATTCGCCGCGTCGCCATCCCATTGGATCCGGCCGATCTGGAGCGACGAATCGTACTGGCCTATACCGGCGAGCCCCGCAACTCCGGCATCAACAACTGGGAAGTGACCAAACTGCACATTGACGGCGACCGCAAAGTCAGAAAGAACTTCGACCAAATCGCCTCCATTGCCCATGACATGCGCCTTTCACTCGAAAAGGCGGACTGGCCGGAGACCGCGCGCCTGTTGCGCGAAGAGTGGGGATTCCGGAAGAAGAACGCGCCGGGCATCACCACAGAAGGGATCGACAATCTGGTGGCGAAGGCGAAGCGGGCCGGCGCCGTGGGGGCTAAGGTCTGCGGCGCGGGCGGAGGCGGCTGCGTGTTCTTTCTGGTGGAACCGGGGACAAAGGAAAAAGTGGCGGCCGTGATTGAGGCGGAAGGCGCGGAAGTTCTGCCGGTGAAGGTCGCCCTCGGCGGCGTCAAAGTGAAGATCTCGAAATAGGCGAATATGCTCAGCCCAGCCTCAGCGCCGTCTCACTGGATCGCCGGCGTTCGTGTGGTTGTGTTTCTGGGGCTGGCCTACGCCATCCAGTTCATTGCTTTTTTGCTGTTGCAGCCCTTCGGGCTGTTCATCGGCGCGGCATTGGGTGTATTCTTCGGCGGCGTGCTGGCGACCGTGCTGGCGCTGCGTATTTATCGATTCGGTTCGCTCACCGATATCGGGCTCGCCTGGCACAACGCGGCCGGCCGGCACGTCCTGATCGGCGCTTCACTCGGGGCGGGCGCGGCCGTTTTCGTCGCCGGCTTTCCCTGGCTGATCGACAAAGCCTATTTCGTTCCCGCGCCCGAGTATCCGTTCTCCCTCCCGGGAATGCTCCTGGTGGGAATCGTGCTTCTCTTCGGTGCCTTTGGCGAGGAACTCATCTTCCGCGGCTATCCGTTCCAAATGCTCGCCGGTAAATACGGGACGTTTCAGATCCTCCTCCCGGCCGGTGTTTTGTTTGCCGCGGCGCACGCCGGCAACCTCAGCAGTTCGCCGCTGGCGCTGTTCAACACGTTTCTTTGGGGCGTCCTGCTCGGCTATTCGCTTCTGCGGTCGGGCGACCTATGGCTGCCGATTGCCATCCACTTCGGATGGAATTTTACGTTACCCCTCTTTGGCGTGAACCTAAGTGGATTTAGAATGGGGCTGACGGGTCATTCGCTCGAATGGCGTGCCAGCGAGCTTTGGAGCGGCGGCAGTTACGGTCCGGAAGCAAGTGTGCTCACGCTGCTGGCTGTCGTCGTATTGTTCTTCGTTTTGCACAAGGTTCCGTTGACGCAACAACGTTTGCCGCTCATGCCGGATGTTTTCGAGGAAGAAGTGGAGGACTCCGCGGAATGAAAAGAAGACTGATCGTCCTACTGCTCCCCGCGGCGCTTTTCTCCAAGGAGAAAAAGCTCACCGTCGACGAACGCATGACGCTGCTGCGCGGCTTAACCGCCGAGTACGCCAAGGCCAAGGTGCTCATCCCGCGATCGAAGAAATCGCTGGCGATTGAGCCGTCTGGCAAATGGGACAAAGACGCCTGGGAAAAAGCGAACGTCGAATTCGGCCCCGCCGCCCGCGTCGGCGAGATGGTGCAGATCACGAAAGTGAAGATCGAGGATGACCGCGTTGAACTGGAACTCAACCACGG
>SHUN01000042.1 GCA_009697495.1 Bryobacterales bacterium
CGCCTCAATCTTCGAAGCGTCCATCTGAAATGTCCGCGCGTCCGTGTCCACAAAAACCGGCAAAGCCTGCCGCGCCAACACCGCGTTCACCGTCGCTATAAACGTGTACGGCGGCACAATCACCTCATCCCCCGCCTGCACATCCAGCCCGTGCAGCGCCGTCACCAGCGCCGACGTTCCATTGGCCACCGCCAGACAATGCGGCGCGCCCATCAACGCCGCGAACTTCGCCTCGAACGCCTCCACCGCCTTCCCCGACCCCCGGTACCATTTACCCGACCGCAGCACCTTCATCCAAGCCGCCTCGTCATTCGCCGCCCACACTGGCCATCCCGGAAACGCCCCCGTCCGCACCGGAGCCCCGCCCAACAACGCGGGCTTCGAAACCGCTGCCGTTACCGCCGCGCCCGCCGCTGCCGCCACTGCCGTTCGTCGTGTCATATGCACGCATCGTACTCTGTATGGAGTGCGCCTGCAAGACCTCCAACGCCAAATTATCGCCTGCAACCGCTGCCCCCGCCTCCGCGAGCACTGCCAAACCGTCGCCCGCGTCAAGCGCCGCGCCTACCGCGATGAAGACTACTGGGGCCGCCCCGTCCCCTCTTTCGGTGACCCCAACGCGCGCCTCGTCATCATCGGTCTCGCCCCCGCCGCACACGGCGCCAACCGCACCGGCCGCATCTTCACCGGTGACCGCTCCGGCGATTTCCTTTTCCAAGCCCTCTGCAACACCGGCTTCGCCAATCAGCCAACCAGCTCCCGTAAAGACGACGGCCTCAAGCTCACAGACGCCTGGATCACCTGCCCCGTCCACTGCGCTCCCCCCGCCAACAAGCCACTCCCCGAAGAAATCGCCAACTGCCGCCCCTACCTCGAACAGGAACTCAAACTCCTCAAAAACGCCCAGGTAATCGTCGTCCTCGGCCGCATCGCGTTCGACACGTACTTATCAATCCGCAAGGAACGCAAAGCCGCTTACAAATTCGCCCACGGCGCAGCCTTCCTCACCAACCCAACCCTCATCTGCAGCTACCACCCCAGCCAACAAAACACCCAAACCGGCCGCCTCACCCAGCCAATGCTCACCCAGGTCTTCCAGCAAGCCCGCGAGGCGATAAGATAAGCACATGCGGAAACTCGTGTCGATCACCTTAAGCGCCGCGCTCCTCGCCGCCGCCGCGCCCATCGACCCCCGCGAAGAGGCCTTCATCGGCACCCGCCGCTCCTACTGGGCCTTCCAGAAAGTCGTCCGCCCGCCCCTCCCTGCCAACACGCCCAACCCCATCGACGCCTTTATCCTCGAAGGCCTGAAAGCCAAAAACCTCACCCCTTCCCCCGAAGCCGATAAGCGCACCCTGATCCGCCGCGCCGCGCTCGACCTTACCGGCATGGCCCCCTCCAACGCCGAAGTCGAAGCCTTCCTCAAAGACACCGCCAAGGACGCCTACGACAAGCTCATCGACCGCCTCCTCGCCAGCCCCGCCTACGGCGAACGCTGGGCGCTGAAATGGCTCGACGTTGTCCGCTACGCCGATACCAACGGCTACGAACTCGACGCCGAGCGCCCCCAATCCTGGCGCTACCGCGACTACGTCATCAACGCCTTCAATACCGCCAAACCCTACGACCGCTTCCTCATGGAACAGATCGCCGGCGACGAACTCTACCCCGGCGATACCAACGCCCTCATCGCCACCGGCTTCCTCCGCGCCGGCCCCCGCCACGTCGTCGGCGGCAACGTCGACCAAGAGGTCACCCGCCAGGAAGTTCTCCTGGAAATGACCCTCGGCGTCAGCAACACCTTCCTTGGCCTCACCGTCGGCTGCGCCCGCTGCCACAACCATAAGTTCGACCCCATCACCCAGGCCGATCACTACCGCATCCAAGCCATCATGGCCGCCACCGATCTCAAGGAAATTGAGTTCGCCACCCGCGAAGAAAAGCTCGCCCTCGACGCCAATTCCAAGGCGTTCCTCGCCGTCATCGGTCCCCTCGATGAACAGATCAAGGAGATCGAAAAGCCCTTCCGCGAACAACTCAGAGAGGCTAAGAAGAAGCTCCTCACCCCCGCCCATCGCGGCGTCCTCGACGTTCCCAAAGACAAGCGCACGCCCGAACAGGAAATCCTCTTCAAGGAAGCCACCAAGCAAATCGGCCTTAGTTGGGACGAGGTCGTCAACGCCCTTCCCCCTGCTATCAAAGCCCGCCGCGCCGCCATCCGCGCCGAACGCCACCGCCTCGCGCTCGACCAGCCCGAGCCCCCCGCCGCCGCCTTCGCCGTCGCCAACATGGACAAGGCTCCGCAAACCCACATCCTCAAGCTCGGCGAGCCCAAACACAAACTCGATCCCGTCGAGCCGGCCTTCCTCTCCGTCCTCGGTGGTCTCGAAGCCCCCAAAGCCGCCGCCGGCCGCCGCGCCGCCTTCGCCAAATGGCTCGCCGATCCCGAGCATCCCCTCACCGCCCGCGTCATGGCCAACCGCGTCTGGCAGTTTCGCATGGGTACCGGCATTGTCTCCACTCCCAACGATTTCGGCCAGCTCGGCGGCCGTCCCTCCAACCGCCCCCTCCTCGATTGGCTCGCCGCCGAGTTCGTCTCCAGCGGCTGGAACGTCAAGCACCTCGACAAACTCATCGTCACCTCCGCCGCCTACCGACAGTCCGCCGCCATCGACGAAAAGAAGGCCGCCATCGACGCTGACAACAAGCTCTACTGGCGCATGAATCAACGCCGGCTGGAAGGCGAAGCCCTCCGTGACGCCATCCTTCGAGCCAGCGGCAAGCTCAACCCCAAACAGTTCGGCCCGCCCATCAAGACGCCCATTGAACAGGAGATCTACGACATCATCTTCACCGAAGCCGAGCCCGACAATCTCTGGCCCCTGCCCAAGGATCGGAGCGAGATCTATCGCAAGTCGGTCTACCTGCTCAACAAGCGCACCGTCCGCCTCCCGATGCTCACCAATTTTGACCAGCCCGACGCCATCAGTTCCTGTCCCGTCCGCGCCGTCAGTACCCACGCGCTGCAAGCGCTGTCATTGCTCAACAGCGACTTCATGCAGGAACAGTCGCAAGCCCTCGCCGCCCGCGCCGGCGGCCAGCCGCGGACCGCTTATGCCCTTACCCTCCAGCGCCCCCCGCGCCCGGAAGAGGAAAAAATGGCCCGCCAGTTCCTCACTCAGAAAAGGATGCCGTTTGAAGACTTCTGCAAAGCTCTCCTCAATCGCCATGAGTTCGTCTACATCCCCTAGAATGGTGCCTGGCACCAGTTTTCCACAGAAAGGGCGGAGTTTTCCACAGGGTACGCCACCACGATGAACCTGCCTAATCCTACTAACCGCCGCAGCGTCCTCAAGTCCGGCCTCGGCGCCGTCGCCGCCGAGTGGCTGCTCCAACGCGACCTCCTCGCGCAAAGCCCCCTCGCCGCCAAGCCTCCCCACTTCGCCCCCAAGGCCAAACGAGTCATCTTCCTCTTCATGGTCGGTGCCCCTTCGAGCATCGACATGTTCGACCCCAAACCCGCCCTACACAAGTACGCCGGGCAGAAGCTCCCGGCGAGCTTCGGCAAAGTGGTCGGCCAGTTCACCGGTGGCGACACCGGCCTCCTCCCCTCACCGTGGGAGTTCAAACGCTACGGCCAGAGCGGCATCCCCGTCAGCAGCCTCTCTCCCCACGTCGCCCAATGCGTCGACGACATCTGCTTCGTCCGTAGCTTCTACACCGAAAGCGTCGTCCACGCCCCGGCCATGTACCAGGTCCACAGCGGCCGCGTGCTCACCGGCTATCCGTCCATGGGCGCATGGGTCACCTACGGCCTGGGCTCAACCGCCGACAACCTGCCCGCCTACGTCGTCATGCCCCAGCCCGAAGGCACCCCCGAGGGCGGCACCCCGTGCTGGAGCGCCGGCTTCCTCCCCGCCGTTTATCAAGGCACACTCCTGCGAAGCGGCCCCTCGCCGATTCTTCATTTGAAGCCCCCCGATGGCGTCACGCCGGACCGCCAGCGCAACACTCTCGATCTGATCCAGCAGATGAACCGCCTGGACTCGCGCCCCGGCGATTCCGAGCATGCCGCCCGCATCGCCTCCTACGAACTCGCCTTCAAAATGCAGACCGCCGCGCCGGAGGCCGTCGACCTCAACAAGGAGTCCGAGGCCACCAAAAACCTCTATGGCCTCGACGACAAGCAGACCTACGACTTCGGCTCCCGATTGCTTCTGGCCCGCCGCCTCATTGAACGCGGCACGCGCTTCGTCCAGATTTACTCCGGCGGCGGCCCGGTCAGTATCCAATGGGACGCCCACAAGGACCTGGTGGCCAATCACGAAAAGATGGCCGGCCTCACCGACAAGCCGGTCGCTGGGCTTCTCAAGGACCTCAAGGCCCGCGGCCTGCTCGACGACACGCTCGTCATCTGGGGCAGCGAATTCGGCCGCTTGCCGATGTCGGAAGGCGGCAACGGCCGCGATCACAACCCCCACGGCTTCACCATGTGGTTTGCCGGCGGCGGCGTGAAGGGAGGCCGCATTGTGGGCGAAACGGACGAATTCGGCCTGAATGGCATCGGGGAGCGCTATCACATGCGCGACTTCCACGCGACAATCCTCCACCTTCTCGGCCTCGATCAGCACAAGCTCTTCCATCTTCACAACGGCCGTAACGAGAAGCTGACCGATTTCGGCGGCAACGTCATCGACAAGGTATTCTTGTGAGTTTTGCCTTCAGACCGTATACGCCCGCTGACCGCGCCGCCTGCCTGGCGCTATTCGCCGCCAACACGCCCCATTGGTTCGCGCCCCAAGAGCGGGAGCAGTACGAGTCATTCCTGGACGACGGCCCGGGCGCCTACTTCCTGATGCTCGAGGAGAATGGCGCCATCGCCGGTGCCGGCGGCATCGAAATCGAGTCGACTCGCAGTGTAGCCTGGCTCACCTGGGGCATGGTGGACTCGACTCGCCACGGCCAAGGCTGGGGAAAGTCGTTGCTCGAATACCGCCTGGAACGGCTCCGCGCCAATTTGAACGTACACCGCGTTTGCATCGATAGCAGCCAGCTCACGGCGCCCTTTTACGAGAAGTACGGCTTTACCGCGCAGCGCATCATTCCCGACGGGTACGCCAAGGGTCTGCACCGCCACGAAATGGAACTTCGATTCACGGCTTGAGGCGGGTTTTCCCACGGCGCGGCGCGTCGTCCCCGCAGCGGCTGCGCCTTCGCTTCACGGCCTGAGCTACCAGAAAAAGCGAAGCTTCACACCCGCGGTCCGCGGTTGAATCAGGCGCGTGCCGACAAAGATCGACTGGAAGTTATAGAGGGCCACCGCATTCGTCATGTTAGTCACTTGGAAGCTTATCTCCCAAACCTTTTTGTCGTCCCGGTAATGGTCGCGGCCGACGTTGATGTCAGTTACTGTGCGGGGACGAACTCGCGTTGGATAGGCGGTTAGATTGACATATGGCAGCAAGTCCGAGTAGTCGGGATCGCGGGCGACCTCGACCGGGTCAGAGGGGTTGGACACCAGGCCAGAGTCATGACGGACGGAGAGCGACGCCCACCACTGTTTTTTATAGGCGTAGTTCAACATGCCATGGACGCCGAGCTTCTGGTCGTGATCGATGACAAACGGCCCGGCGCTCAATGAATCAACGGCGCCGGACCCCAGGAAAAGCCCACCAGTAAAAGGCGGCGTGACCACGGCATGAAAGTGGGTGAAATTCAGCGAGCCGGAGAAACCGCGAACGGGAAGGAAGTTAAAACGTCCCTCGACGCCGTTAATTCTGGACTTAGCCAGAGTGATCGGAAAGATGATTCCGGTATTGAGAAAGTTATCGTTGTCCTGTAAGTCGGTCGCGCGCTTATGATAGAACGAACCGCTGAATCCGATATGTCGGGAAACAGTTTGCTGAACGCCTGTTTCGAAGAAGTCCTGACGCTCCGGCCTCATGATAATGACGCCGCCGCTGAAGGCTTCCCGGACGGCATCCGGGGCTAACTTACCGGCCTCTAGCGAGCTGGACAGGAGTAAGTTTTCATTGGGCGGGGTCTGGTAATTACGGTTATAGGAAGCGCGGAAGACGGTGCCGGTTTCCTTAACGTGAAACGCCAGGCCGACGCGGGGCTGGAGCTGCACGCCTTTGGCGACGAACTTGTAATGGTCGTAACGGAGTCCGAGGGAAACCGTGAGACGACGCCAGCGAATACGGTCCTGGAGAAAGCCGGAATGGAGGGCGCCGGTGAGTTTACCGGCGAACAGAAACGGGCGGCCGCCTCGGCTCAAATCGTGCGGACGGAGGCCGGGGAGATAGCCTTCGGTGGCGGGATCATTGAAGTTACGATCGGTGATGCCGAAGGAGAAGAACTCGCTGATGGGGGTGCGCTGCAGGTCGGCCCCCAGCCGTAGGTTATGGATACCGCTGACGCGGTTATAGCGGGCGGAGACGTTAAAGGTGGACAGGTGGCGGGCCTGGCTGGCGGTGACGGGAGTGTCGCCGGGGCTACTGAATAGTTGGGCGATAGCAGTGCGGTAACTGGCGGTGACGTCGACGGTTGACCGAGCGTCAATGGTGCGCACCCAGCCGGTGGAGACGGAGAAATCGCGCATTTGCTGGCGCTGTTCCTGGAGGTTGGCGTGCTGGGAGCGGAGATTGGCGAGTTGAAACGAACTGCGGCCTCCGATCAGGTTTAGGCGGACCGTGTCGCGAACGCTGGGCTGATAGTCGAAGCGGGTGAAGGCGCGTTCGGAGTTTCCGCCGTTTTGGAGGTTATCGAGGGAGACGGCGTCGAGATAGCGGTTGGATTTGAGCGTATTGACGCTTGCAAAGTAGCCGAATTTGGAAGTGCCGCCCTGGATTTGGGAGACGTGGGAGAGGGTATCGAAACCGGCGGCGTAGAGTTGGGTGGAACCGGCGGCTTTGCGGCCGCTACCCATGCCGGTGCGGGTGGTGATGTTGGCGACTCCGGAGACTTTGCTGCCGTATTCGGCGGGGACATCGCCGGTGAAGAGTTCGATGGTCTGGACGATGGTGGGGTCGACGGCATTGGAGAAGGCGCCGGTAAGCTGATCGGTGATGGGCATGCCATCGATGACGTAGGTCATCTGATTGTGGGCGCCTCGGGGGTGGATGGCGCCATTGGCGTCGGCGGCGAAACCGGGAAAGCTGAGGAGTACGGACTCGATGCCGCGGCCACTGGCCTGGGAAGGCAGGCGGGCGAAGCTCGCGGCATCCAGTTCGGTTCGGGTGCCGGTGGCTTCGGTGTCGATGGTAGCGAGGATTTCGGAGGCGGTGACGTCGATGGCGGTGCCTTGACCGGCAATGGTGAGGGAGACGTCCTGCTTGAACGGCACGTTGGCGCGGAGGCTGATGGACTGCTGTTTCAGGTCGAAGCCGGTCTTTTCGACACGCAGGACATAGGTCTGGAAGGGGATATTGACGAACTGGAAGTGACCGTCGTCACCGGTAGTGAGCTGGTTGGAATAGCCGGCGATGGCGTTGGTGAGGCGGACGAGAGCGCCGGGGACGGCACGGCCGCCGGGGTCGAGGACATCGCCCACGAGCGTGGCGGTGGACTGCCCAAACGCGGGCAGGATGAACAGGACGAAAACCCAATTGGAGATACGGGACACGGGAACCTTTCCTAAATCGGCGGGCTTGGAGGATGGGGAGTGGATTTAGGAATCAGAGGGCGGGGCGCGGCCGCGGGCGGGGAGGGTGTGTCTTATGGCGGGTGGCTGGATTTGTTGCGGGATCTCGGCTTCGAGGAAAACGGTCGACGGGGCTAGAACGGCGGCGGCCTCGGCGAGGGAGATGAGTTGGTGTTCGAGATCGTTGAACGAGCAGACGCCGGACTTGTGCTGATGAAGAGTGGAGAAGAGGGCGACGCCAAAGAAGAGAAGGAGGACCGAGAGAAGGAGGGCGACACGTTTCCGGGATGGGGCGGTTTGCGGCAAGGGTCCTTTTCAGTGTAGCATTGCGCGATTTCATGACAAGCGCGACACAAATTTGGATCTTGCGGTGGTACGAGGACTTGCGTTCGGACACGTTTCACAGGACGCGCGGCGCGGGTATTCGATGTGGCGACGCGGACGACGAAGATCGGCCGGTTCGGCTGGAAGGCGCAGCAGGCGACACTGCTGGCATTTTCGGGCGATGCGTACCGGAATGAAATGGGCATTACGAACGAACTATTCATGACGGAGTTGATGCCTGGCATCAGTCCGGAGCAGGCGAAACTCTGCGACGGGAAGCCGGAGCCGGAGGACATTAAGAACCGGCTGACGGGGCTGCGGTCGATTGATAATTTCGCGAATTTCATGCGGCTGCTGGCTCCGGTGGAACGGATGCCGGCGACGGCGGAGACGCGAATGGGTGAGACGCTGTTCAACGCAGTGGGTTGCGCGGCGTGCCACACGCCGGCGATGACGACGGCGGCGAATCAGAATCCGGTGTTTGACCGGAAGGTGGTGGCGCTGTACTCCGACTTGCTGCTGCACGATATTGGGACGGGAGACGGGATTGTGCAGGAACCTGCGCAGGGGAACGAGATGCGTACGCCACCGCTGTGGGGACTGCGATTCCGGCGGCCGTTGCTGCATAAGGGGCGGGCGGCGAATACGCTTCATGCGATTCGGATGCATGAAGAGGAGGGGGACGGATCGCGGAAGCGATTTGAGGGGCTGTCGGAGGGGGACAGGGCGGCGTTGACCGCGTTTTTGGCGTGTTTGTAGGGAGGGCAGCCCAGATGTGGTAGTATTGAGTTTTGGAGAATTAGCAATGGAATGTCCGGTAACTGGTATCAAGACGCGCTTTGGCAACCGTGTATCGCACGCGAATAATAAGACTCGGCGCACTTGGGAGCCGAATATGCAGTCGAAGCGAATTTGGGTGCCGAATGAAAATCGGTTCGTGCGATTGCGGTTGAGCGCGCAGGGGATCAAGATGATCGACAAGATCGGGATTGAGGCTGTGATGGTTGACCTGCGGAAGCGCGGAATCAAGCTGTAAACGGTTTTTTGAATTGGAAAAAGGGCCCTTGCCGGTAGGCTTGGGCCCTTTTTCTTGTTGGCTGCGGGGGCGGCGGAGTTCAGGTTTTGGCGAAGTAGAGGGCGGTGGCGCGTTCGAGGTCGGGCTTGGTCATGGAGATGAGGCGGCCTTCGTACTGGGAAATGGATTCGAGGATGTTACAGATGTCGCTGGGGTAACAGGCACGGAGTTCGCTGCGGCCTTCGCGGAGGCAGAGGCGGCGGAGGAATTCGGCGCTGTCGGATTCGGCGGGTACGCGGCGGGCCGCGACGACACGTTCGAAGATCTGGTCAAAGACAGAGGAGCTGACGGGTTCGACGTAGATTTTGTTCTGAATGCGGCGAAGGAAGGCTTCGTCGGCGAGGTCGGAAGGTTCCAGATTGGTGGAAAAGACGACCATGAGCTCGAATGGGATCTGGAATTTGACGCCGTAGCGGAGGGTCAGGTAGTCGACGCGACGATCAAGGGGGACGATCCAGCGGTTGAGAAGGTCGCGGGGCGACATGAGCTGGCGGCCGAAGTCGTCGACGATAAAGAGGCCGTTATTGGCCTTCATTTGGAGCGGGGCGGAGTAGATGCCGGAGGCTTCGTCGAGGCGAAGTTCGAGCATGGAGGGGATTAATTCGCCACCGACGACGATACAAGGGCGCTTACAGCGGACCCAGCGGGGGTCGATTTCGTCGTCTTCGACTTCGATGGGGTGGTGGACGACGGGGTCGTAGATGGAGATGATCTGGTTATCGACTTCGACGGCGTAGGGGATGAGCACAGCGTCCTGATAGACCCGGAGCATGCGTTCGGCGATGCAGGTCTTGCCGTTACCGGAGGGGCCGTAGAGAAAGATCGAATTCTGGGAGATGAGCGCGGGGCCGAGTTGATCGAGGAGGCGGTCGGTGACGATCAGGTCGAAAAAGGATTGGCGAAGGGTACGGTGATCGATTTGGAGTTTGGCTGCCTGTGCTTTGGTGGCGGCGTGGTATTCCTTGAGTGAAACGGGGCAAGCGCCGGCGTATTGGGAGATTTGGAAGCGTTCACTGGCGAGTTGACGGCCGGAAGCCGAGTGGGTGAAATAATAGTCGTTTCCGACCATTCCCTTCACTTCGACCAGTTGCTGTTTGCGCATGTATGTGAAAATGTGGTCGACGACGGGGACCGAGACACGCAATTTCGCGGCGAGGGAGGAAAGGGTGGAGGTGCCTTCGAGCAGGAGGCGCCGGACGACGAGGTCGAGGACGAGATTTTCGCTGATACCGAGGGCCACAATGGTCTCGGGCATGCGGGGGGCGAAGCGGCTGATGGGCGTTCTGCCGCTATGAGGAAGGGTGGCCAACATGAATGCTCACTGGATTTATCGGCGGAGGATTGGATTTACTTTACCCCTGCACGAATTCGGGGGTTGGGGCGTCAAGTATTTGTGGTGATTCGTCAATTGGCAGTGCTTCGAGGGCGGGGACCGCTCCCTGACGGTCGCGGCTCGGTAGCTGGCGGGGCGGCGGCACATTGGGACACGGCACATTGGGACACGGCATATGGCGGGGCGGTGAAGGGCGTGGAGGTGAAGGGCGTGGCGGTAGATTGCGGAACGGTCCGTGGCGGAACGGTCCGCAGCATGGCGGTCCGTGGCATGGCGAAATGGCCGCCACTCGCACTGTTTCTGTGTTTAGCGGCGGTTTGGGGGGCGGATGAGCCGTCGGCGCGGACCTTGACGAAGCAGGGCGCGGCCGCCGAAAAGGGCGGGAACATGGCTGGAGCGGTGCTGTTATATAACCAGGCGGCGGGGAAGGGCTCGGCGGCGGCCGGAGCGCGCGCCCGGGCATTGACGGGTCAACTTGTCCGGGGCGGGATGCCGGCGGCGGCGGAGTTGGCCGCGGCGGTTCCGGAGGAGTTGGACGAGGTCTTCACGCCGATCACGGAACGAGAGATTCGGGAGTTACTTCCGCCGCCGGAGTTGATGCTGCCTTCGAACGCGTTTGTGGTGGACCTGCGGGAGACGCCGCAGAAGTTATGGGAATCGGCTGGGAAGTTACTCGGTTTGGACGTGATGTTTGACGGCGAGTATCCGCCGGGCGGGCAGCCGGCGCGGTTTCAATGCGGGGAGCAAAGTGCACGGCAGGTATTGCATGGCTTGTCGGCGGCGACGGGGAGTTTTGTGGTGGTGCTGGGGCCGCGAAAAATCATGGTGGTGAAAGACACGACGCAGAAACGGCAGGAGCGGGAGCCGACGGTGGCGG
>SHUN01000043.1 GCA_009697495.1 Bryobacterales bacterium
CGAAACAAGAATACCGCTTTGTGTTGGTGGCCGCGAATCCGCAATACTCACATTGACCGGTAAATACCCTAAATCCGGCAGTTGAGCCGGTCTAAATAGCGTGGGAGGCCCGCGTCTATTGGGCGTCGCAACTGCTCCGCACTACACCCAATGGGTGAAGGCGAGGCACAGCACGCGGCAGTGAAAACATTGCGGTTTGCCTGGACCGGCGGGGGCGAACGGCCGGATTTAGGTTAAAAGGATAGTCTTGTATCGGAGAGGCCTGTTCCCGGTATTGCTATCCTGGGTGTTCACGGAAACAAGCGACGTATTCCGGAGGGATTCCAGGTTGGACCGGGACCCGCGCTAACCGCTAAAGAAGTTCTGACAGCTCACGGTCAAGCCGGAAAGCATATGAGGAGCACCCGATGGGTCAAGAGGACGCGATCCAGGAAATTGCGCGGCGGTTGGTAGAGTTTTACCAACCCGTGAAGATCTATCTGTTTGGCTCGGTGGCGCGCGGCGATGACGGACCCGATAGCGATCTGGATTTCTGCGTGGTCATGCCTGACGATACCCCGCCGGAGAAATTCCGGCCGGGAGCTTCGCGGCCGGCGCTTCGCGGCATTTCCACCGCGGCGGATGTGGTGCCCTGGAGACAAACGGATTTCGAACAGAGGGCGGCGTGGGTAAAGGCCTCACTACCGGCGACCGTTGTCCGCGAAGGCCGGGTTCTTTATGAATCCGAATGAACTCCTTGCTCGTGAGACCCGCGCTTGGCTTGCAAAAGCCTTTGATGATCTGAAATCTGCCCGGGTACTGGCGAATGCGGGCCTGGAAGGGACTGCGCTTTACCATTGCCAGCAATCCGCGGAGAAGAGGTTGAAGGCGTTCCTGACCTGGCACAACCAGCCGTTTCGAAAGACCCACAATTTGAAAGAACTGGGGAACCTTGCTATCGGATTGATCCCGCGCTCGAGGAGACGGCCTCGGACGCGCATGCCCTGACGGACTATGCCTGGAAGTTGCGCTATCCAGGGGAACTTTATGTCGTGGAAGAAGGCGAATTGGAAGCGATGATGGCCTTGGCCGCGAATGTCTTGAGAGAAATCCAATCCCGCCTTCCGGCTGAAGCGCGGCTGGAGATTGCAAGGGCGAATAACGCACGAGCAGACAAGGATTAAACCCCGCGTCGAAAATGCTAGCGTGAACTGCGTACCGAAGCCGTTACCGGGCCGCGACCGTTAAGGCCGGTCCGGGATCTGGTACGGAGGATCCCTTCGCGCAGGCTGCAATCCGTTCCATCTTCGGCCTTTGCCTTCACTACCAAGGGCGGGAATCCCAATCTCAATCGGCATTCTTCTCCGCTGAAAGTGTTCTCGCCGCCGCCTTTCCCGGCGCGGGCGATCTCCACTCCATCGCCGGTCTTCGGATTTGGGAGACGTTGGTAGATCGCCGGGACTGGCCGCAAGTTGAGGGTCCTCTCCCGGTAAACCTCGGCCTGGTCGGTGAAGGTTCAAATCATCTCAACTCCCGCCGCGGATCGAGAAACGGCGCAGGCCACTTTGCAGGCGGCGCCCCTGGCGGTTCAGCGGATTCACTTAGCCAATCGGCGGGAAATTTATGTGAAGTGCCTCATCCTCTGCGCGAGCAGCCAGGAAACGCTCAACTGCTGTTGGAGGAAGCGAAGAGGAGGCGGGGTCTTGTGAAATGTTGCTTATGCGGATCGACGCCGAGGTGGCGATGGCCGCCATTCAAGCCATAGCGGATGGCGGCGGGCGTTCTTCGATCCGGTTACTCAACAAACTCTGGCGGTCAACTAAACTAATTGGTTATCGGATGCGTGAATTGGTACTGGAGAGGATCATCGCGTCGTTTGCACCGCATTCGGGATCAAGTTGAATGGGCTGGGCTTCGTCATCAAGTTTTTGTTTCCAGAATTGCTATTCTAGGTGTTTACGGAAACAACAACCGCGTTGCCACGCGAAGGGACATTCCCATGGAGCACACCCCCGACCAGGCCCGCTTCGGGCGCATGGAAGCCGCGCAAGAAAAAACGGCCGAAAGCCTCGCGTACCTGTTTGACCTCGTCGGGAAGATCGGCGACGGCACGAAAGCACTCCTCACCGCGCAAGTCCTCATGGTCGACACACAGACCAAAGCCGACGATCGCATGGCCAAACTCGCGGAAACCATAGCCGCAACCGAGGCCAAAAGAGCGGCGGACCACGACGACTTGAAAGACAAGCTCCACGTCCTTTACGAAGTCGTCGACAACTGGATTCGCGAACACGGCAGCGGCGGGAAGAACGGCGCGCCCGCCGCTTAACGCGGCGTCGGCGAGCGCAGTTCGAAAAAAGCGCGCAGGCCCGAAAGGCCGTTGTGCGCGGTTCAAAAAACAATGGCGGCTGGACTTTCGCAGACGCGCCGGCTTTTGTTCCCGGTATTGCTATTCCAGGTGTTCACGGAAACCAATTGGCAGGCGGGGCCTTCGGCACTCTCGAAAAATGACCCGTTATGTTGAGCAACATAACGGGTCACTTTTGGCGAGCGCCGAGGATCCCCCGGTTCGATTTGACGCCATGTACCCAAGGTAGGAGCTGTAGGCGCTAATAGCGCCCGTACGGATCTGTGCGGGGGGCGGGCAGTGATTTCGCGACCGGAGTGACACCTATTCAATAGCGGATGTTCAGGTGGGGAGAAGCCAACCACTTTTGGCCGTCGAGGCGGGAGTCCAGGGCGCTGAGCAGGATGCCGTTGGAGAGGAGTGTGCGCTCGGGCGGATAGGGGGATTTTTTCGTCAGCACCAGGTCTTCAAAGTGCTTCACCATGAAGCCCCAGTGGTTGTGGACGTGAAGTTGAATGTAGAAACAGGAGGCGTGTACTTTGCCGGATTTTTCGCGGGCGGCGAAGAGGTAGTCTCGCGACTGGGCGTTCAGGTTTAAGATGGTCCCTTTCAAGCCGTCCCGGTATTTGATGAAGATGGCTTGGGGCTGGGTATTGTTTTTCGGGACGTGGTTGATTCGGTGTTTGAGGGCGGCGTCCAGGAGTTGGCGGGACCAGAAGTTGTCGCGCCAGATTTGCTCGCCTTCGACACAGCGGATTTCGGCGACGCCAGTCTCACCGCCTTTGCGTTTTTCCGCCATGGCTTGCATGAGTTCGATGGCGTGGTAGCCGTGTTCTTCGAGATCGGAAAATGACACGGCGAGGACTTCGTCGAGTTCGATTCCGGGATTGAATTCGAGGGCGGGGCGGCGCCAGGTTAGCGGAAGAGAGGAGCCGCAGAAGAAGGGAATTTTGTCGTTCTTGACGCGGTCGTACATGGCTTTGGCGTCGGCCCAATCGTAGGCGAAGTACTTGTCGTTCATCAGCGGGAGAACGCGGTTGTTTTGTTCAAAGACGGCGGTGACTTCGTCGAAGCGTTTCTTGCGCGGGTACATAAAATTGCCGCGGGGGGTGCGGGGATAGTCGCCGTGTTCGCCGATGATGGCAACGCCATCGACGGCGAGTTTATCGGTGCCCAGGCACAATGCCTCCTTGACCGATTTGTAGATTTTGACGCCGTACTCTTCTGCCTGTTCGCGGGCCATGTCGTTGGGTGGGAACTGGTCGACGTAGAGGCTCACGGTTTGGACGCGCGGGCGGTGGCTTTGACCGTCCAGACGGTAGCCTTCCAGCAGGCGGCCCATGAAGACGTCGGCGTGAGAATTGGGGAAATAGACGTTGAGGACGCAGGCGACTTTAGGGCGATTATCGGCGGCGAGGGCGGCGAGGAGGGCGCGACGGGTGAGTGGCATTCTTTCTGACAGGATACAATCGAATCGCGATGAAGAAATTAATTCTGATTCTTGCCAGCATGGTGGCGGTGATGGCGGCGGACGTGGCGGGCGAATGGAAAGCCACCGCGGAAGGCCCGAATGGCTCTATGGAACGGACGCTTTCGTTGAAAGTGGACGGCGCCAAGTTGACGGGCGAAACGGTGAGCAATTTCACCGGAAAATCGACAATTGAGAACGGCAAAGTGGACGGCGATTCGATCACCTTTACGATCACGGCGAAGATCCAGGACAACGAGATGAAGATCAGCTACAAAGGCAAAGTGACCGGGAAAGATACGATGACGCTATCCTCCGAAACGGGCGGGAATTCCTTCGAGTGGAAAGCGACGCGAGTGAAGTAGTTAAAAGACGAAGCGGGCGCCGAGCTGGATTCTGCGGCCGGCGCCTGCTCCGCTGACGATGCCGAAGCCGGGGCCGTTCAACGTGGTGCCGGGGTTGCCGAAGTTCGGGTGGTTGGTGATGTTGAAGAACTCGCCGCGAATCTGTACTTTCATCGATTCGCGGATGGGGAAATTGCGGAGGATGGAGGCGTCGAGATTGAAGACGCCGTCGCCGCGCACGATGTTGACGCCCTGGTTGCCGAATTTGAATTGGGCGGGCTGGGCGAAGACTGAAGTGTCGAACCAGCGGTCGAGTGTCTTTTGGCTGTTGGCAAGATTCGGGTTTCTGGCGACATCGGCTCGCTGCGCGCCGGCGCTGTTGACGAAGGTGGTGTTGACCTGTGTATTGACCGTGAATGGTTCACCGGATTGGATAGTCATGAGGCCGCCGAGCGTCCAGTTGCCTACGACAGCGCCGAGCCTGCTGTTGCTGAGGTATTTTTTACCGCGGCCGATGGGGATGTCGTAAACGCTGGTCATAGTGAAGCGGTTGCGAATGTCATTTCCAGTGGGCCCCCAATCGGCGCGGCGGTTGTAGAAGTCACTGAAGCCGATGTCTGCGCCAAGGGAGCCGCCGTCGCTGTAGCTATTGAAAGCGCGAGCCCAGGTGTAGGTACCCAGGATGCTGTAGCCGTTGGCGAAGCGGCGTTCGAGGCGGGCGACGCCGGCGTAGTAACGGGCATCGCCGAGCGCCGGGCTCTGGAGACTGACGTTGGAGAATTGGGGGAAGGGGCGGTCTGACTGCGTGGGCGTGCGGCCTTGCGAAATGGCCACGGCCAGTTGTTGCGGGGTGACCTGATTGATGGAGATGTTCCCGCTGGGCAGTTTGTGGGCGAGGTTGCCGATCACTTGGATTTCGGCGAGGAAGCCATTGCCGATCTCGCGCTGGACGCCCAGGTTGAACATCTCGGAGTAACCGGTGCGGCGCCGGGTCTCGAAGAAAGTAAGCGCGGTGTTGGGCTGTTGGCCGACGCGGACGGAGCCGAAGCTGTCGTTGAGCGTTGGAGTGGTGAGGTTGAGCGTGACGCCGTCCTTCAAGAAGAAGGGCGCGGTGATGCCGTTGTCGGGGCTGTTGAGGGTGGCCGATTTTTCGAAGCCCAGCGAGGCGTTGTTGGGAACACCGGCGTCGAAGGGGTGGGCGAAGAAGATGCCGATTGCGCCGCGAACGACGGTTTTCTGCGAACCGCCGGGCTTCCAGGCGAAGCCGAGGCGGGGGCCGAAATTGTTCCAATCGGTGTCGTAGATGGAGTCGCGCCAGCCATTGACGCCGAGGAATTTCACGACGCCGGGAGTACCGCTGACGGGGTTGATCTGTGAGGTGTCGAAGCTGTTGGCGCGGCCGGCGGTATCGCGCATGGCGGTGTCGGTTTCCCAGCGGACGCCGAGGTTGAGCGTGAGGTTGCGAGAGATGTTCCAGTCGTCCTGGGCGAAGGCGGCGAGATAGGAACTGCGGCGGTTGAGGGGCTGCGTTTCGCGAGCGGAGAAGCCGGTGGTGAAGCCGAGGAGCATGGTGGCGAGGCCATTGCCGCTAGCGGCGACACCGGGTTGGCCGGTGCCCAACAGGTTGAAAGAAAAACTGCCCGCGGCGGTGGGGCGGTTGATTTCATCGTTGAGCGAGGGACGCCATTCGCCGCCGAATTTGAAGCTATGTTTGCCGCGGATCCAACTGAGGTTGTTGACGATTTGATACTGCTGAATCGGGAACTGGCGGCGCTCCTGTGCGCTGGAGCCGAGCGCGGTGAAACCGGCGGCGGAAAATTCGGGAAAGTCGCCATCGGGAATGCCCTTCAGGCCGAGTTGCGTGGCCCAGGGTTTACCGCGGCCGAGAGCGAAGGCGTGGTTGATGCGGTTGGAATACGTCATGCGGAAATCGTTGACGATGGAGGCGGAAACGGTGCGGGTCCAACTGCCGTAGAAATACTGTTGGTGGCGAATGGCGACGCCCTGGGTTTCGGCGCCGGGGTCGGGGAAGACGCTGGTTTGATCGGTGTCGTCGGAGTTGTACAGATAGCGGCCGCTGACACGATCTTTCGAGCCGAAATTATGGTCGACCTTGGCGGTGTAGTTGTCACGGGTGAGGCCGTTGACGAAGTTGGCGCGGAAGTTATTGGCGCCGGCGAGGGAGTCGGCCGTGCGGTTGGCAACGGGGTAGAACGGAATCAGTTTCAAGGCGACGGGATCGAGGCGGGAGGCAGGAACGCGATTGCCCGGGAACTGCGTGCGGGTTTGGCGGCCGCTGATGAGTTGGGTGGTGGCGGGATCGTAGACGGGGATGAGGGCGTTGTTGTTGCCGACGGATTGGGAGAAGTCGGCCGCGCGCTGGAGGAGCGACGGAACGGTGAGCGTGCGGATTGCGCCATCGCGGCGGCGCGAGCCTTCGTAGGCGAAGAAGAAGAAGGTCTTGTCCTTACCGTTATAAAGTTTGGGGATTCTCACGGGGCCGCCGATGGTGCCGCCGTAGACGTTGTAGCGCAGTGGGGCTTTGGTCTTTTTGCCGTCGACGATGGGGGCGAAAAAGTTGGCCGCGTCGAACTTTTCGTTGCGGACGTATTCAAAGAGCGAACCGTGTACGTTGTTGGTCCCCGACTTGGTGGTGGCGACGATGACGCCGCCATTGGAGCCGCCGTATTCGGCCGCGTAGCCGTTGGCCATGATCTTCACTTCGGCGATGGTTTCCACAGGCGGATCGAGATCGACCTGGCCGACTCCCAGACGCATGTTTTGACCGGTGCCGCCATCGATCCAGAACATCTGCGATTGCTGGCGCGAACCGGCGAGGGAGAAGTTGGGCTTTTGGCCGGAATCGTAACCGATGAAGACGGCTGCGCCGGTCATTTGAATCAGATTCAGCGAGCGGCGATCGCCTAAGGGGAGGTCTTCCACGGCCTTGGCCTCGACCAATTGAGCGACGTCGGAAGTGCGTGTTTCGAGGATGGTGGCGGAGCCGGAAACAGTGATGCTTTCGGAGACCGCGCCGACTTCGAGTTGGATATCGAGTTCCAGATTCTGGCCGGTTGTCAACACGAGTCCGCGACGGACGAAACGGCGGAACCCGGCCTTTTCCGCTTCTACGATGTATTGGCCGATGGGGAGTTGGCGGAGGGAGAAGAGGCCGCCGTCGTTGGTTGTATAGACGACTTTTTGTTGGGTGGCGATGGAAGTCGCCGTCAATTGGACGCCGGGAATGACTGCGCCTTGCGCGTCGCGCGCGATACCGGTGATGGTGGCGGTGGGCGATTGCGCGATGAGCGATGCTGTAGCAAGCAGTGTGAGAACCCCGAGGCGATGCATGAGTGGAGTATAGCGAAGCCAGGATTGCATCCGCTTGCGGGGAACGTTTCGATATGATAGAGAGGCAACAATCCTATGCGCCTCCCATTCACCCTACTCCTCTGCGCCGCTTCCGCAATCGCCCAGACCGCCACCGGCACCATCAGCGTGATCACCGAAGACAGCACCCAGGCCGTGGTGCAGCGCGCCACCGTCAGCGTCGTCAATAAGTCGACAGGCTTGACGCGGTCCGGCACCTCCGGCGAGCGCGGCGAATTCCAGGCCACCTTCCTTCCCGCCGGCCAGTACAGCATCACCGTCCAGGCGGCGGGTTTCAAACGTTCCAACATTGCCTCGTTCACTTTGCAAGTCGATCAGAACGCCACCGTGCGCCTGACGCTCACGCCCGGCGATGTCGTGGAAACCGTGCAGGTCACCGAGTCCACGCCGCTGCTGGAAGCCGACACTTCGTCGCTGGGCCAAGTGATCGAAAACAAGAAGATTTTGGAGCTGCCGCTGAACGGTCGCAATCCGTTCGCATTGGGCCTGCTGGCGGGCAATACGACGCCCGTCACCGGCATGGGAACCAACTTGCCGTTCATCGCCGGCGGCGGCCGTTTTTCCTCGAACGAAGTGCTGCTCGACGGCTTGGATAACAACACCACCGTCACTTCCGGGGCCATCGGCCGCAGCGGTATCGCGATGCAGCCCAGTGTCGACGCTGTGCAGGAGTTCAAAGTGAAAACGAACTCCTTCTCCGCCGAGTTCGGGCACGCCGCCGGGGCCGTGATCAGCGCCACCATCAAGAGCGGCAGCAACGAATATCACGGCACGTTATTTGAGTTCCTGCGCAATGACAAACTTGACGCCAACAACTTTTTCACGAACGCCGCCGGCCTCCCGCGCGCGGCCTTCCGGCAGAATCAGTTCGGCGGCGTTTTCGGCGGCCGCATCATCCGCAACAAGACGTTTTTCTTCGGCGATTATCAGGGCACGCGGCAGCGCACGGCGGCGGCCTCCAGCGTCGGCAGTCTGCCTTCCACGGGCATCCGCGGCGGCGATTTGTCCTCGCTGCGCATTCCGATTTTCGATCCGCTCGCCCGGCGTGTTGCCGCCAACGGCACCGTGGTCAGCACCTTATTCCCTGGCGCGATCATCCCGCAGGCGCGCATCAACGCCTCCTCCGCCGCCGTGTTGAAACTGATCCCGGATCCGAACTTCGGCGCGGCCGGCGCTCTCTCCCGCAACTTCTTCCGTCAGATTCCTCGCGGCTTCAATCAGGACCAGTGGGACGTGCGCGTTGACCACGCCGTCACCTCCAATCACAATCTTTTCGGGCGCGTTTCCAAGAGCAACCAGGCCAATCCGCAGCCGGGGATTATCGACGGCTTCATTGGGGGCAGCAGCAAGCTGTATCGCGATATTTTCCAGGCGGTGCTGAACGACACCGTTGTCTTTTCGCCCACTGTCGTAAACGAGTTCCGCGCCGGTTATACGCGCCACAACGGCAGCCGGCTCGTCGACAACGTCAGCGATGGCGCCAAATTCGCCGTCGACAATAAAGTGGCGTTGTTTCCTTTTCCTGTCACCGGCTTCCCCTCCATCGCATTCAACTTCTCCGGAGAAGGAACCGGCTCGACGCAGTTCGACGGCTTCGGCGGCGGCTCCAGCGATTTGAATTATGAGAACCGCTTTCACTTCGCCGACACGATCTCCGTTAACCGCGGAAAACACAACTTGAAAATGGGCGTCGATTTCCGGCGCAACCGCTTCGACACGCTCCGCGGCAATCCCTTCTTCGGCCAGTTTATCTTTGGGTCCATCTTCTCTTCGAGCAGCGACACACCCGGTTCCGGCGCGCCATTCGCCGACTACCTGATGGGCTTCCCCAGCCTGATTCAGGGAACACAGATGCTCGACTGGGGCCGGCAGGCCGACGTTTATTTCGGGACCTTCTTCCAGGACGATTGGAAGTTGAGCAAGAAGCTCACGCTGAACCTCGGCTTCCGCTACGACCTCTATACCCAGCCCATTGATATCCGTGATCGGGGCGGCCTGTTCGATCTGGAGAAATCCCGCTTCGCAGTGCCCGGAAAAGACGGCTACACGCGGGGCATTGTCGACGGCGACCACAACAACTTCGGCCCGCGCGCGGGCTTCGCTTATCAGGCCGGACGCCGCTGGGTGATGCGCGGCGGATACGGTATCTTCTATGGGTTGCGCGATCAGAATCAGGAGATGACGCAGATCGCCGGGAACAACCCCAACACCCCGGCCCTGATCGCGCCGGTCGTGAACGCCTCGCGCACTGTCGCGCCGCCCTACACGATCAATTCCCCCGTACTCGCCGGGCCCACTGCCACCACGCTGGAAGCCTATAGCGCCGCCGCGCCGCTCGCGCGAACGATCCGCTCGCAGGGCTTCCACGACGCGCGCTTCCCGATGCTCGATCAATACAACTTCTCCATCCAGTTCCAGCCCGCCGAGGCCCTGCTGATTGAGACTTCGTATCAGGGCGCGCGCGGCCGGGATTTGGCGACGCTGTTCATCAACGTCAATCAAGTGCCGTTTGAGTTCGCGCTGGACGGCCGCAACGTGCAAGCCCGGCGGCCCTACCCAATGATCAACGGCGTCGTCATTCCTTCATTCTCTAAAGCCAAGTCGAACTACAACGCCTTCAATCTGCGCGTGGAAAAGCGCCATCGGAACGGACTCAATTTCCTGGCGAACTACACGTGGCAGAAGAACATGGAGGAGGGCGGTTCAGGGCCGAGCTCTTTTACGCAAAATGGCGGCACGTCCATTGCTTTGGATACTTACAACTTATCGCGCGAGAAGGGACTCGCGCCGATTGACGTCGCCCATATCTTCAATGTGAGCTATGGCTACGAACTGCCCTGGGGGCCCGGCCAGCGCTGGGCCAGCGGCCGCGGCGTCGCCGGTAAGGTGATTGGCGGTTGGCAGTTGAACGGCATTACGTTCGTGCGAGGCGGCTTTCCCACCGACATCCGCACGAATCGCCTGCCCCCCATCTTCAACACCTTCAATGTTCCGGATCGCGTGAAGGGCGAACCCCTTCAGGTAAGCAGCAAACGCGGCCCGGATAGCTTCTTCAACCCCGCGGCCTTCCGCGTCCCAGGTACCACGCTCAGCAACACCGGCGCGCCCATTCAGCTCTTCGGTGATTCGGCGCGCCGCGTTGCCCGCGGCCCCGGTTCGGTGAATTTCGATTTCTCGCTCTTCAAGGAAGTGACATTCGGGGATCGCATGCGCTTGCAGTTCCGCACGGAGGCGTTCAATCTTACCAACACGCCAACCTTCAGCCTGGCGAGTTCCAACACGCCGCCTATGACATGTATTGGCCGGACGCCCGGATCTGCCTGCAACGACAACAATCCGGAGTTCGGAAAGTTAAGCGGCGCGCAGGCCACCGGCCGACAACTGCAGTTTGGGCTGAAGTTTCTGTTCTAACATTCGCCGCGCCGTTTAGCAGAATCCCGGATTCGGGCTTCTGCTAAACGGCGGCGGGGACGAATCTCAAAATTCACGCCTTCCCGCGCTTGCAGATGAGCGAGGACTCCAAATAGGTTTTTGGCCGGTAACTGCACAGGTAGGCATCCCGTCGCGGGATGTCTACGGCGGGAAGAGCGCGAACCGGTTTGGCGTTGTCGGCTGGCTGAACGCTACTCGGTGTTGACGGCGGGTACGAAGGGGTTGCCCAGAAAGACGCGGCGCAGGGCGTCCAG
>SHUN01000044.1 GCA_009697495.1 Bryobacterales bacterium
GTGGTGGCGTTGAAGGTGTGGATCAACGTCGAGACCATGCCCACGGAGCGGATCTGGTAGTTGATGGGAAGCTGGGCCCAACTGTTTGACGCCAGGACGAAATCGAAGTCTCCTTTGAAGGCTTCGTAATCCTGGATGCCGCGCCAGTAGAACAGTGTCTTGGGGCCGACGTTGTAATCGACACGGAGGATGGAATCACGGCGCGGTTGGGTGATCGGGGCCTGGATGAGGGCGTTGAAGTTATTGGTGGGATCGACGGCGTTGGGCTGCGGGAAGACGTTGAGGATCGCCTGGCCGTTGCGGTCGATGCGGTTGGACGGAATGAGGTTGCCGGGGAAGGGGGCGCGGTTGTTGAGGGGGTCCTGGATGGGGATCAGCGCGCGATTGGTGTCGAAAGGCTGCGAGTAGTCACCGTTGCGTTGGAGCGTGGTGGGAAACGTGCGGCGCTGGAGGGAGGAAGGATACCTGCGGGGCAGAAATTCCTGGCTCCAGAAGAAGAAGAGTTTGTCGCGATTCTTGTTCAATTTACCCATGGGGACGGGGCCGCCGACGAAATAGCCGGGGTAGTTGAACCGGTACTGCGGGCGGCGCAGAGCATCGCGATTGCGGAAAAATTCGTTGGCGTTGAGGGCTTCGTTCCGGATGAAGTAGTAAGCGCCGCCGTGGAAATCCTTGGTGCCGCTTTTGATGACGGTATTGATTGTGCCGCCGGAGGAACGGCCGTACTCGGCCTGGTAGTTGGTGAGGAGAACTTTCACTTCGGCGACGGCGTCGAGGGACGGGGCGAGATAAGGACCGCCCATGGAGCCGGTGTCGAGCGAGGAGATGCCGTCGAGCGTCAGATTGATAGTGCCGGCGCGATTACCGTTAATGGTGATGCCTCCCAGATTATTCCAGCCCGGAGCATTGCGATTGGCGGTATCGATAACGCCGGGGAGGAGTTTCACCAGGCCCAGATAATCGCGCCCCTTGAGCGGGACGTTTTGCGTTTGTTGGAGCGAGATAAGGCCGCTGCGTTCGGAGGATTGGGTTTGGAGCCGGGCGGTTTCAGCGGTGACTTCGATGGTCTGCGTGATTTCGCCGAGTTGCAGTTCGACTCGTTTGAGAACCAGGCGTTCCGTGGCGGTGAGGCCGATGTCCGTCTGCTCGTAGCGTTTAAAACCCTTCGAGGAAACTTGAATTTTGTAAGTGGAGGGCAGCAGTTGGGTAAAGACGAAATCGCCGTTGTTGTCGGTTTGGAGGGTACGAACCTGATTGGTGGAAACGTTGGTGAGGACGACATCAGCGCCGGCGACGGGCGCGCCGGACGGGTCGGAAACGGTGCCGGACAGGTTACCTGTGAGGCCTTGGCCGTTCAAACAAATGGCCGTCAAAGCTGCGAATAGCAGCGCAATCCGGACAACGCGAGTCAGCATGGAAAAACACTCCCCTAAAACGAACTTCTTTCCAGGAGGGTATCAAGTCGTTTTGTATGAGTCAAGGACGATCTTGAAGTACAGTCATCAGCGGAAATACGATGGCCCCGTTGACAAACATAAAGGCCATGAAGGAGTGCATGGCGATGCCGACCCAGCCCGGCCTTTCGGCCCGCGACTGCGCGGCGATGAGCCACCATAAGGCGTCGGCGGCCCAGACGGCCGTGAAGGCGTAATTGAACCAGACGCCGCCGCCCCAATTCATTCCGAAAAGGGCTTCGGTCTGGCGGGCAATTTCCTGGACGGCGAATTCGTGGCTCCAGTGGTAGGCGTATTGGAAAGCAGCCGCGACGTGCGCAAGGTAGAGGGCGCAGCCGATGATCCAATACACGCGCGCGGGCCGGCGGCGGAGGATTTGCGCCACGGCGATAACGTAGAAAATGCAGGCGAGGCGGATGGTCCAGGCGATCATGGGTACAATCCACTGTATGCCGACAGCGCGGGCCGCATTCCATTACGGTTGGGTCAATTTGGTTTTGGCGGCGCTGGCGATGGTGGCGACGCTGCCCGGACGGACGCAGGGGTTGGGCCTCGTGACGGAGCCGTTATTGGCGGATTGGGGCATGGACCGCGTGATGTTCGCGACCGTGAATTTTTGGGCGACGCTCGTTGGGGCGCTGTTATGTTTGCCGGTGGGACGATTGACGGATCGCGCCGGACCGCGGTTGGTGATCACTTTGGTGACGTTCGCGTTGGGCGCGGCGGTGGTGGCAATGAGCCGGACGACCTCGCTGCCGGTGTTGTTTGTGACGTTGACGCTGACGCGGGCATTGGGGCAGAGCGCGCTATCGGTAGTGAGCCTGGCGCTGGTTGGCAAGTGGTTCGCGCGGCGGTTGAACTTGGCGATGGGAATATTCGCGGTGCTGGTGGCGATGGGTTTTATTGGCGCGTTTCCGGCGGTTGGGGCGGCGGTGCTTTCGCACGGATGGCGGACGGCTTGGTTTTGGGTTGGGATCGGAGTGGCGTTGTTGGGGCCGATCGCGTGGCTGCTGGTCCGGGACAAACCAACTGGGGACGACGTGGAGGCGCTGGCGCTGCAGCCGTCCGATTTAACCTTGGGGCAGGCGCTGCGGACTTGGGCGTTTTGGCTGTTCGCGCTAGCGAGTTCGGCGTTTGGGCTGGTTTATTCGGGAATCGCGTTGTTTAATCAATCGATTCTGGAACTGCGGGGGTTCCCTGCGGAGACCTATCACCGGACGCTTGTAGTGAGCACAATGGTCGGATTGGTCTGCAATTTCGGCGCGGGGTGGCTGGGACAGAAGTGGCCGATGCAGCGGTTGATTGGGATTGGGATGGCGGTGTTGGCGGCGTCACTGGCGGGGTTGCCAATGGTTCGCACCGGGCTTCACGTGGATCTGTACGCGTCGGCGATGGGAGCGGCGGGCGGGATTGTGACTGTCGTGTTTTTCTCGGTCTGGGGACAGATGTTTGGACGGACGCATTTGGGGCGGATTCAAGGATGCGCGCAGGCGGCGACGGTGGTGGCGTCGGCGGTCGGGCCATTGTTGCTGGCCGGAACGCTGGCGCGGACGGGATCTTACGACCTGTTGTTTTTTGGACTTGCCGGTGTGGTGTCGATGTTGGGCATCGCTTCGTGGCTGGTGCCGTCGCCGGTACGGGAGGGCCTGTTATCCTGAGGGTTCTATGTCGAAAATGTTGGATGAGATCCGGCAGCAGCCGGCGGCGTTGGAACGGACCTTGCGGTCCGAGCTGAAGGGCGTGGAGAAATTGCGGACGCTGTTTGCCAAGAACCGTCCGAAGGTCATTATTTTGGCCGCGCGGGGGACATCGGACAACGCGGCCCAGTTTGGGCGCTACCTGTTGGAGATCGCAACGGGGATACCGGTGTCGCTGGCGGCGCCCTCAATCTTCACGCTGTATGGGGCGCGGGTGGATTACAAGGACGCGCTGGTGGTGGCGATTTCGCAGTCGGGCGAATCGACGGACACAAATCTGGTATTGGAGCGGGCGCGGGAGTGCGGCGCGTTCACGGTGGGCATCACGAATGAGGCGTCGAGCACGCTGGCCAAAATTGCCGAGCATGTGATTCTGGTGCGGGCGGGGAGGGAGCAGAGTGTCGCGGCGACGAAGACATATACCGGGCAGTTGATGGCGGTGTATATGTTGGCGTATGCGTTGGGGGCGCCGGTGTCGTTGGACGAATTGCGCTTGTTGCCGGACACGGTGGCGGGGGCATTGAAACTGGAAACGGAGATACGGGAAAAGGCCGGACGTTACCGGTATATGGAAAACGCGGTGGTGGTGGGACGGGGATTGAACTACGCGAGCGCCTATGAATGGGCGCTGAAGCTGATGGAGACATGCTACGTGGTGGCGGAGCGTTTCTCCTCGGCCGACTTCCTGCACGGGCCCATCGCGATGGTGGAGCAATCGTTTCCGGTGTTCCTGTTCGCGCCGGCCGGAGTGACGTGGCCATCGATCCGGGAGATGATTGCGCGAGTGCATGGGTTGGGAGCCGAAACGCTGATCATTACAGATAAGAGCAACAAAGAAGCGGCGTCGATGAAGGGGACGCGGGCGATTGTGCTGGCGACTTCGCTGCATCGGAAATCGGCCGTGCCGGAGGAGTTGTATACGCCGCTGCCGTATATTGTTCCAGCGCAGATTTTGGCGGCGTGTCTGGCGGAGGAGAAAGGGTTGAATCCGGATCAGCCGCGGGCGTTGGAGAAGGTTACGCGGACGATGTAGGTTTGTCCCTGGCAAGCCAATTCACGAGCTTCCCCGGCTCCGGAACCTTTGTAGAGTAACTATGCGATCCCCTCAAACAAAACCGCCGCGTTTTGCCGTTTGTGTACGAAATGCCGGCTACAACGCCTGTTTGGAAGTCCGAAAGTTGTATCCAGTAGTCGAAGACCTCGACGCGCAATCGAACGGTCTAATCCGCGTAATCGACGAATCGGGTGAGGACTACGTTTATCCGAACGGTCTTTTCGGCTTGGAGAAAGTCACCCGGACAAAGTAGTCAACCGCATCCGCTCGGCCCACTGAAGGAAACGGTAAAGCTCGCGACGGCGGGCCCAGACAAAGCCCCAGAATTCTTTGAAGCCTACACGTTCCGCGTGGAGGCCCCAGTAGGTCTCGATACGCCACAGCAGGTAGGGGCTGCGCCACGGCGTAAGCCGGTAGCCGCGGCTGGCGTGCCAGAGAAAGCCGATCATAGCGAGGAGCGTTTATCGTCGGCCTTGGCGTAGTAGCCGGTGCGGGTGCGAACGGTGAGGCCGCTGCCCTTCACGGTGACTTTCAACTGGCGGTAGACGCCGTCGTCTGGCTTCGTTGGAGCGTAAGCGATGATGTACTGGCTACGAATTTCTTTAGCGATTTGGAGGGCGACGTCCTCGACGTTCTCCACGTCCTTCGGGAAGTGGGCGATGCCGCCGGACTGCTTGGTTAACATCTCCAAGGCGCGTTCGGCGCGCTTGGCGGAACGGCGATCCTCTTCGTTCAAAATGCCGATGGCGAAGATCAGCACTTCACTGCGCTGGGCCTTGGCGAGAAGTTTTTCGAGGGTATTGGAATCGCCGGAGGCGGTGTCGTCGCCGTCAGTGATGACGAGCAAAACCTTCTTCGCTTTCTTGCCTTTGGCAAGGACGTAATCCATGGAAAGCGTAATCGCGTCGCGCATCGCGGTGCCGCCTTTGGCGTCGATGCGGGAAATGCCTTCTTCTAACTTTTTCACGTCGCTGGTGAGGTCAGCGTCGCGGTAGGCGACGTCGTTGAAATTGACGATGAAGATTTCGTCCTGCCGATTGGATGCCTTCACCAGCGCGACGGCGGAATCTTCCACCTTTTTGCGCTTGCGGCGCATGGAACCGCTGTTATCGACGACAAGGCCCATCGAGACGGGGACGTCCTCGCGGCGGAAGACGCGCAGCTTCTGCTCGACGCCGTCTTCGAAGACTTTGAAAGCTTCGCGGGGAAGGTCCGTGACGAAGGCACCCTTGCGGTCGACGACCGTGGCGTGTAGCAGGACCTCGCGGGTATCGGAACGGAAAGTTAAACCAGTATCCTGGTTTTCCTGGGCGAGCGCGGAACCGGCGAAAACCAGTCCAAACGCCCGCCTACTGAGCTGGGGCATAGTATCCTTGGCGCCAGAATGGGCGCAGGGGCGGCAGGCCGCGGGGCTGATTGATCTTCACTTGCACTCGCCGGTATTTGCCGTCGCGAGTCGTGTTATTGGGCACATACCCTATGACGTACTGATTCCGCAATTCGATACCGATTTTGGCGGCCACGTCGGGCAGATCGTTCAGATTTTCAACGGGGAAGTGCCGGCCGCCGGTCTGTTCGGCGATTTCATTCAACAGGCCCGGACCGGCGAGTTCTTCGGCGGAGCGCGAGCGGGCCGAGGCGGGCTCGAAGATGCCGATGGCGTAGATTTGCACGTCGGCTTCCCGAACCAGGTTCTTGATTTCGGATTCGGTGTAACGGCTGGAATTGTCGCCGCCGTCGGAGAGCACGAGAACGGCCTTGCGCGTATTGCGAGCTTTCTTCATTTGATGCAGCGCCATGTAGATGCCATCCAGAAGCGCCGTTCGGCCCTTGGCCTGCGTGAACGTCAGGCGATTCTGGATCTCTTCGGTATTCGTGGTGAAGGGATGGATCAGTTCCGGCTTGTCGTTGAACTGGACCAGGAAGAACTCATCATCGGGATTGGCGGTTTTGAAGAACTGGGCGGCGGCCAGGCGCGCCTTCTGGAGTTTGGCGCCCATGGAACCGGAAGCGTCGAAAACGAGGCCGACAGAGAGCGGGGCGTCTTCGCTGGCGAAGGTCGCGATGCGCTGTTCGGCCTTTTCTTCAAATAGTTTGAAATGTTCGGCTTCCAGGCCGGTGACGAAGCGGTTGAGCGGGTCGGTCACCGTGACGTTGATCAGGACGAGGTTGGTGTCAACGCGGATGCTGGGCTGGCGACCGGCGGCTTCGTCGGGCTCGGCGGGTTCATTAGCCGCCCCTTTGCGGCGAGGGGCGGCGGTGGTACTACTTTTAGTATTGGGGCCCTTGGCCTCCGCCGCACGCGGTTGCTTCGGCTTTTCATCTACGGCGAAAGCTGCGGCTACTAACAGAAGTCCTGTGCCGACAAAGAAGATAATATTTCGCATGGCCTAAGTAGACCTCTCTCGGCGATTTTCTAATTGGATGATATCACGGCTATGAATTTTCATAGCGCTTATTGCCGTTCCGAAGCACGAAGTAACGAATCTCTCGTGGTACCATCAAACGTGCCAACGCAAGTACTCGGAGTGATTCCGGCGCGCCTCGCCTCCACCCGTTTCCCCGCCAAAGCACTCGCTCCTTTACACGGCAAACCGATACTGCGGCATGTATGGGAACGGGCGAGCCAGGCGCGATATTTGCAGCACTTGGTGATTGCCACCGACGACGACACCATCGCCGCGGTTGCCAGGAAATTCGGTGCCGACGTACGGATGACATCGTCGCACCATCAATCGGGAACGGACAGGGTGGCGGAGGCGGCGGCGGCATTTTCGCACCCGCTGGTGGTGAACATCCAGGGCGACGAGCCGTTGATCGATCCGGCGGCGATCGACGCGGCGGTGCTGACGCTTTTGGACGACGAGGAAGCGCCCATGGGCACGCTGGCGAAACGGATTGAGGATTTTTCGGAGATCATGAATCCGAATGTCGTGAAAGTCGTGATGGGGCGGGACGGGCGCGCCCTGTATTTTTCCCGGTCGCCGATTCCCTACGATCGTGGCGGCGGGGCGGTTTACTTCAAACACATTGGGCTGTATGTGTACCGGCGGGAGTTCCTGTTGGAGTATTCGTCGTTGCCGATGGGGCCATTGGAAAAGGTCGAGAAACTGGAGCAGCTTCGCGCGCTCGAGAACGGGTACACGATCAAGGTCGCCGAGACCGAGTATGAATCCTGGGGCGTGGATACGCCCGAAGACCTGGTGCGGGTCGAACAACTGTTTGAAACCAGAGGGGTATGGCCAAGTACATCTTCGTAACGGGCGGCGTGGTGAGTTCATTGGGAAAGGGCATCGCGGCGGCGTCGATCGGATGCCTGCTTGAAAGCCGCGGGCTGCGGGTGACGCTCCAGAAATTCGATCCGTATCTGAACGTGGATCCGGGGACGATGAGCCCGTTCCAGCACGGCGAAGTTTTCGTAACCGATGACGGGGCGGAGACCGATCTGGACCTCGGCCACTATGAGCGCTTTACCTACGCGCCGTTGACGCAGAGCAATAACGTCACCAGCGGACGGATCTACGAGACGATTATTTCGCGGGAGCGGCGCGGAGATTATCTAGGGAAGACGGTGCAGGTAATTCCGCACGTCACCGATGAAATTAAGGCGAATATCGAAAAAGTCTCGGGCGGCGTGGATGTGGTTCTGGTGGAGATTGGCGGCACGGTGGGCGATATTGAGAGCCTTCCGTTTCTGGAAGCCATTCGCCAACTGCGGCATAAAAAAGGCCGGGAAAACTGCTTTTTCGTCCATGTGACGCTGGTCCCATGGATCGCGGCGGCGGGCGAGTTGAAGACCAAGCCGACGCAGCATAGCGTGAAAGAGCTGCGGACGATCGGCATCCAGCCGGACATGTTGATTTGCCGGTGCGAGAAGCCTTTAGCGGGCGACATCAAAGACAAAATTGCGCTGTTTTGCGACGTGAGCGCGGACGCGGTGATTGAAGCCTGCGACGCGAAAAGTGTGTACGAAGTGCCATTGGGGTTTGCTTCGCAGAATGTCGACGATATCATCTTGCGGCAGTTCAAGATGGAGGCTGCGCCGCGGAATCTGGCGCGCTGGGAAGCGATGCTCGACCGGCTGCACAACCCGGTGGACGAAGTGGACATCGCGCTGGTGGGCAAGTACGTGGAGTATGAAGATTCCTACAAGAGCCTGAAAGAGGCGCTGCTGCACGGCGGTTTCGCGCACCGGTTGAAGGTCAACACGCACTGGATTGAGGCGCAGGATTTGCGCTGGCCGGAGTGCGCGCAACAGTTGGCGCAATTCGACGGGATTCTGGTGCCGGGTGGTTTCGGCAAGCGCGGCGTGGATGGGATGCTGCAGGCGATCCGGTATTCGCGGGAAAACAAGGTCCCTTACTTTGGCATCTGCCTGGGAATGCAGACGATGGTGATTGAGTATGCGCGAAACGTGTGCGGCCTGGCGCAGGCCGATTCCACCGAGTTCGACAACACGACGGCGCAACGGGTGATTTACAAGCTGCGCGAATTGAAAGGCGTGGATGAACTGGGCGGGACGATGCGGCTGGGGGCTTATCCGTGCAATTTGACGGAAGGTTCCACGGCGCGGGCGGCGTATGGAAAATCGTCGATCAGCGAGCGGCACCGGCACCGGTTTGAATTCAACCGGGACTATGAAAAAGTGCTGACCGATGGCGGGCTGCGGCTCACGGGGCAGACGCCGGACGGGATGTATGTGGAGATCTGCGAAATAGAAAATCATCCGTGGTATTTGGGTTGTCAGTTCCATCCGGAGTTCAAATCAAAACCGTTGGAGCCTCACCCGCTGTTTGCCTCATTTGTGGCGGCGACGTATCAGGAGCGATTGCGGCGGACGGGGACGTCGGCCGAGCTGCTGAGCCATGCTACCTAGCAAGCCGCTGGCGCTGATTGCCGGCCCTTGCGTGATTGAGAGCGAAGCGCATGTCCGGTTTCTGGCGGAGAAGATCCGGGATATTGCGGGACCGGATTTTGTGTTCAAGGCTTCCTTCGACAAGGCGAACCGTTCGAGCGGGACGGCTTTTCGCGGGCCGGGAATTCGCGAAGGGATGCGGATTCTGGAAGCGTTGAAAGCCGACGGGTACCGGGTTTTAACCGATATTCACGAACCGTGGCAGGCCGACATCGCCGCGGCGGCCTGCGATATTTTGCAGATTCCGGCGTTCTTGTGCCGGCAGACGGACTTACTTGTCGCGGCGGCGCGGACAGGACGAATCGTCAACATTAAGAAGGGGCAATTCGTTTCGCCCTGGGACATTCGGCACGCGGCGGATAAGGTGGCGGCGGCCGGAAATCCGAACATTTTTCTGACCGAGCGCGGGACGTCATTCGGGTATAACAATCTGGTTGTCGATATGCGGTCGCTGGCGATTATGCGGAGTTTTGGCTGGCCGGTGGTGTTTGACGCGACGCACTCTGTGCAGATGCCGGGCTCCGGGGGGGCACACAGCGGCGGGCAGCCGCAGTTCATTGAGCCGTTAGCGCGGGCGGCGGTGGCGGTGGGCGTGGACGCGGTGTTTTTGGAAGTGCATGAGAATCCGGCGGAGGCGTTGTCGGACGGGGCGAATGCGTTGCCGTTGGGGGAGTTGGAGGGGTTGTGGGGGCGGCTGCTGGAGATCGACGCGGTGACGCGGCGGCATTTGTAGCTACTTGCGGCGGGCTACACGATGCCATATCTTTAAGAAGAGAGTATGACGGTCGAACAAAGAACCGTGTTGGCCGGCGTGATCACCATTGACAGGGGAATCATGCACGGCACTCCGTGCTTCACCGGCACGCGCGTCCCCGTTCAGACATTGATTGATTTTCTGGAGACAGGCGACAGCATTGACGGGTTCCTGGATGTGTATCCGTACATCCCCCGTGAGCAGATTCACGCGTTCCTTGAGTTGAGTAAAGACCTGACCATCGAACAGATCCCATGCGGATTTTCTTAGACGCCTGCGTCGATCCGCGCGCGGTCACGGTCTTCGCCGGTCATGAGGCCATCAGTGCTTTCGATTTGGGATGGCACCGGTTGAAGGACCATGTTTTGCTTCCGCTCGTTGAACAGCGGTTTGATGTGCTGGTGACCACCGATCAGGGCTTCGAGTACGAACACAATCTGAAAAAGCTGCGGCTGTCGATTGTCATCGTTCACGTAGCAAAGAACAAACTTGAGTTCTACGAAATGTTGGCGCGGCCTTTGCTGGAGGCCGTGAACGCGGCGCTTCCGGGAATGGTGATTCACGTCCCTGCGAAGGACTAGCCAGACTTTCGCAAAACCGGGCGTGTTTTCTTCGGAGAGCAGGCTTAAATATTAGTTGGGATGCCATCCGCGCGCTCGATGAAAGAAGTACATGTCGAAGACGTCTGAATCCCCGGCCGCACGGTTCCTGGTTTGGAATAAAAAGGTTCTCGGGGCTTGCAGGATTGCCAGTATTGTTTCTTCGCGGAGGAACGCCGATTACTCCGCTCATGGCGGGGGTGCGTTGAGTGTGACGGCGCGAAACTCGTAGCTCTGCGACAACTATCTCGCGGCCGGGGACACGCACGACAGTGGCGGCTCAACGCTCTCGCCGCCACTCTTGACGATTGTTTCATCTAGCCGGAGAATCGTGCCTGAATCTGTGTCTACAGCCCTCTCGCGAAGAAAATGGCCTTGGTTTTGCGAAAGTCGAGCTCGCTCTGTTCTCGACCTTTCGTAATGTCACGGTGCGATCAGCCTGCTGGCCGGTCGCCGGCCCATACCGTTGGCGGACACTAAATCGCGTACCATCTCACCATATGGTTTATAATGCCATCATGGGCGCGTAAATGAAAGCTGACCTGCTTTTTCATCAGCGGATCGGATATGACGATGGCGCAATTGTGGAGATGCTTTTGTGGCGCGTTCCGTTGCCGGTTCCGCCATCGGCCCATAACCTGAAATACTCGCTGTTTTATGGCCGCCCGGGTGTTCGGGAAGTCGGATACGACAATGAGCGAGGCAAAGGCGATCATCGGCATTTGCAAGGTATCGAA
>SHUN01000045.1 GCA_009697495.1 Bryobacterales bacterium
GCTCGACGATGGGGTTAGTGAAAGGCGTCGGGCCTTTGACGGCGTTGGGGTGGAAGGGGTGCGAGCCTTCGCGGACACTCCAGCCGTGATTGCTGCCTTTGCTCGAGAGTTCGATCATCTCCCAAATGTCCTGGCCGACGTCGCCGACCCAGGGCTGGCCGGTGACCGGATCGAAGCTGAATCGCCAGGGGTTGCGGTAGCCATAAGCCCAGATTTCGGGGCGCGCGTTGGGAGTGTTGATGAAGGGGTTGTCCTTGGGAATGCCGTAGTTGCGGCCGGGATCGGGACGGTCAACATCCAGGCGCATCATGACGGCGTGGAGATCCGTGAGATTTTGGCCAGAGTTGTTAACGTCGGAGCCGCTGGTGCCATCACCGGTAGCGACGTAGAGATAGCCGTCGGGGCCGATGATGGCTTCGCCGCCGTTGTGGCCGCCGGAGGGCCAATCGATAATTAGGGTTTGCGATGCCGGATCGAGGCGTGGCGGGTTGGTGGCGGGGTCGAGCTTGAAGCGGTAGATCTGGCTCATCTGGCCTTTGCGAGCGCCGGCTTTCAGGTCAGCGTGGCTGAAGATGAAGACGTACCCGTTTTCTTTGAATTTTGGATGGAAGGAGAAGGCGGAAATGCCGCGGCCGAGATCGAGGAAGAGGTCCTTCTTGCCGGTGGGATCGTTGGGAAAAAAGCTCAGGATACGCCCACCGTATTCGGCGATGAAGAGGCGATCGGAGAGCGGGTCCTGGGCAATGAATACAGGCTCTTTGAATTTGAATTGGGGGAAGGCGAGGGTGAGCCGGTATGGGGGCGTGGGGTCAGGGGAGCCGATGAGACGCGAGGTGGTCCAGGGGACGCGCTGGGCGAACGCGGTCACGGCGAGCAAAAAGAGGAAGGGTTTCATGTGTGGAGTTTTTTCGGCGCGCGGCGGAGCCATGCGGTGCGGAGAGTGGCTTTCAAAATGTCGGCTTTGACGGCGGAGAGTTTCACGAGAGTCGCGCCTTGGCGGCCCCAGACGTTGGGGACGGGCGAAAAAAGTTCGGAGGCGTCGGCGACTACGCCTTCCTGCTGTTCCGGGGTCAACAGGAGTACGCCACAACCTTGCTTTTCGTAGGCAAGCGTGGCGAAGAGTTTACTGGCGACGCGGAAATCGGCGACGTCAAAATGTTCCCCTTCGGTGGCTTCCGGAAGCTGCAGGGCGAGTTTACGAAAACCGGTGGCGGTCATGTTTCGATGCCCATGCGCTTGACCATGCTGACGGCGAGGTTCGGCAGCGGGTAATTGCGATTCGTGTCGAACGCCAAGTGCTGGCCGTGTTTGAAACCGCCGCCGGCGAGGAGGACGGGCGGGTTGTTCGTCGTGCCCAAGGAGCGATCAAGCAGCGATTCGCCGCCCTCTTGCACGCCTTTTAGTTTGCCGAACAGCTCGGACAACAGCTTCATGTGCCAGGTGTCGATGGCTTCGAGCTGTTTGAGTTTGCTCTCATCGTCGAGGCGGAAAGGAAGCGTAGAGAGATCGAACGCGGCGGGCCCGTTCGGGCCGCGATGGCCACCAGCGCCGTTCTTATCGATGAACGCGCGGGCATCGGGCGGGAGCTCCGCGGCGAGGGCGTCGGCGACTAACAGGGGAAAAACCACGCAGCCGCAGTTTATCAGAGACGCGACAGGTGCTTAGCTCCACTTGATCAGCGCGTTGGTGGGACGGGTAAGTGGTTGATCGAAATGATTGCTCGAAATGCGGAAAGTGCAACCGAGCCGGCCGGTGTGGGTGGGCGCGTAATTGCAACCAAAAGCCCAGGCGGCACCGCTTTGCTCCAGCGGCGCGAGCAAGACGATTTCGGCATCTCCGAGAGCGCCATTGGAATCGATTCGGCCAACGACGGCCTCGACGCGCACATCGCCTGGAGCGAGGTTGGCGAGATCGACGAGTACACGCATGGGCATGGGATGGCCCGAGAGCAACGACTTGTTCGGAGGGGCACCGATTTCAACGAAGCGCACGGACGGCCAGGCGGCCTGGACCTGCTTGTCCCACGCGGCGCGGTCGCGGCTGCGGGCGAAGTCGCCTGCGCGGGTCTCCTCGCGGTAGGTGTGAGCGGGGTTGTAGAGAAGGCGCGAGTAGTCGTCCAACATGCGGCGGGCGTCATACTGCGGCGTCAGCGCCTTGATGGACTGCTTCATGCGCCGGACCCACTCCTCGGGGACTTCGTCGGCGCGGGCGGCGTAATAGAGCGGAACGATTTCATTTTCGAGGAGCGAAAGAATCGAAGAGGCGTGGAGCTCGTCCTGATCTTCGGAGTACGATTCGCGATCACCGATGGTCCAGCCGCCGGAGACATCGTCGGACTCGTCGAACCAGCCGTCGAGAATAGAAAGATTCAGGACGCCGTTGATACCGGCCTTCATGCCGGAGGTGCCGCAGGCTTCTTCGCCGCGTTGCGGATTGTTGAGCCAGACGTCGACGCCGTGAACGAGTTCGCGGGCGACGGCGATGGAGTAATCCTCAACGAAAATGAGGCGATTGGCTAGCTCGGGGTCGCGCGAAAGCTGGAAGATTTCGCGGATGAGCGATTTACCGGGGATGTCCTTGGGGTGGGCTTTGCCGGCGATGAGGATCTGCACGGGCATGCGGTGATTGGTGAGCAGCCGTTTCAATCGCGGCAGATCCCGGAGAAACAGGGTGGCGCGTTTGTAGGTTGCGAATCGCCGGGCGAAACCGATGGTGAACGCCGCCGGATCCAGCGCTTCGGACAATCGCCGTGTTTCGGACGGCGACGTTTTTCGCTGCTGCGCGGCCTGCACCAGCCGATGGCGCACGAAGCCAATCAACTGGCGTTTTCGTTTTTTGTGCGCTTCCCAAATTTCGCGATCGGGAATGTCGTCGACCAGCTTCCATGTCTCGGGGTCTGTGGCCTTTTCGCGCCAGTCGGGCTGCAGATAGCTGTCGTAAAGCTGGAGCAGGTCGCCGTTGACCCAGGAGCGCAGATGGACGCCGTTAGTGACATGGGTGATGGGCACTTCCCACGCAGGTAGGTTGGGCCAGAGATCCTGCCACATATCGCGGGAGACGGCGCCGTGCAGTCTGCTGACGGCGTTGCGCCAGCAACTGGTCTTGATGGCAAGGATGGCCATGGAGAACGCTTCGCCCTGATCGCTCGGATTACGGCGTCCAAGCGAAAGGAGTTGCTCCATGAAGAAACCGGTGTTTTCGCAATACTCGCGAAAGTAGTAGTGCATGAGGCCGGTGTCAAAGTGATCGATGCCGGCGGGTACGGGCGTGTGCGTGGTGAAGACGTTGTTGGCGCGGCAAGTCTCTATGGCTTCGTCGAAATTCAAGCCGTGGAGGTCCATGAGCACTCGGATGCGCTCGACCGCGAGGAAGGCCGAGTGGCCTTCGTTCATGTGGAAGACGGTGGGCATGATCCCGAGAGCGCGGAGCGCGCGGAGGCCGCCGATGCCGAGGACGATCTCCTGCCGGATGCGCGTGTGGGAATCACCGCCGTAGAGGGAATCGGTGATGTCCCGCATTTCCTGGCTTGTGTTTTGCGGAATGTTCGTATCCAGCAGGAACAGGCGAACGCGGCCGACCTGAATTTTCCAAACCTTGGCAAAGATGCCGCCGCCGGGCATGGGCACGTCCACGGTCAATTCGGAGCCGTCTTCGTTAAAGACCGGAGTCAGGGGCAGAGTATAAAAATCGTTCTCCGGGGACTTTTCAATCTGCCCTCCATCGGGGTTCAGCGACTGGCGAAAATACCCTTTTTGATAAAGAAGCCCGACGCCGACCAGGGGAAAGGCGAGATCCGAGGCGGCCTTCAGGTGGTCGCCGGAGAGAACGCCCAGTCCGCCGGAATAGATGGGCAGGCATTCGGAAAGGCCGTATTCCATGGAGAAATAGGCGATCAGCTTGCCGTCGTCAACGGGCGTGAGCGCCATGTAGGCATCGAGTTTTTCGCAGGCCTTGTTGTACATGGCGACGAAACGCGGGTCGGCCGCGGCTTTTTCGAGGGTGGATTGGGAGACTTGACCCAACATGCGCACCGGGTTGTGCGAGGAAGTGCGCCATTCGGCGGCGTCAAGGCGGCGGAACATGCTGCGCAGGTCGCGGTCCCAAACCCACAATAGGTTATGAGCAAGTTCGGAAAGGCGCGACAGGGCGACGGGAAGGGCTGGCTGTACTAGAAATTCTTGTTGCGGACGAATCTGGAACGACATAATGCAGGAGGAATTTTCAGGTTAGCAGACGAGGGGGGATATAATGAATACTTGGTCTACAAGTTGGTTTGGGAGAATCTAAAGCATCGGCCTGTGAGGACGCTGCTGAGTTCGCTGGCGATCGGGCTGGGTGTCACGATGATGCTGACATTGGTTGGTGTCGGCGAAGGGATGTTGCGCGAGCAGGAAGCGCGGACGCGGGGAGTCGGCGCGGACATAATCATTCGGCCATCGGGATCGTCGGTGATAGGTATTGCCCCGCCGAACATTAACGAGAAGCTGGTGGCATGGGTCTTGGAACAGCCGCACGTCGCGCAATCCACGGGCATCGTCATATACCCGCTGGGCGGGGTGAGCACGGTCCACGGCGTTGATTTCGAAGAAGTGACGAAGATGAGCGGCGGCTTCACATTCCTTTCGGGCCGTCCGTTCAAGGACGCGCAGGAAGCGATTATTGACGAGTATTTCGCCAAGGAAAAGAAGTTGAAGGCCGGCTCGACGGTCAAGATTTTGAACCGGGATTGGATCGTATCGGGCGTCTTCCGCGGCGGCAAGTTGACGCGAATGATGTTGCCGAAGAAAATATTGCAGGACGTGAGCGCGACGACGGGGAAGGTCTCAGTGATCTACGTGAAACTCGACGATCCGTCGAAGTCCGCGGAAGTGATTACGCATTTGAAGAAGACGTTGCCGGACTACCCGATCTATTCCATGGATGAACTGGCTTCGCAGTTCTCCGTCAATAGCGTTCCAGAGCTGAAGACGTTTATTGGCGTGGTGATTTCGCTGAGCGTGTTGTTTGGCTTTCTGGTGGTATTTTTGGCGATGTATACCGCCATTTTGGAGCGTACGCGGGAAATTGGCATTCTGAAGGCGCTGGGCGCCGGACAGGGTTACGTGCTCGGCATACTGCTTCGGGAAACGATACTTTTGGCGGTGATCGGCAGCGCCTTTGGAATCGGAATGAGCTATGTGACGCAGTGGATGATTGCGACATTCATCCCGGCGTCGATGACACAGGCGATTGTCTATGAATGGTGGCCGATAGCAAGCGGAATCACGCTGGGCGGCGCGCTGCTGGGAGTATTTTATCCCGCAATCAAGGCCTCGCGGCAGGACGCATTGGAGTCGTTGTCTTATGACTGAGCCAATCATCGGCATTCGCGATTTGCGAAAAACGTTTCGTTCTGGCGACGTGGATGTTCACGCGCTGCGGGGTGTGGATCTGGCCGTGGAGCGCGGGGAATTTCTGGCGGTGGTTGGGCCGTCGGGCTCGGGTAAATCAACGCTGTTCCACATTCTGGGTGGGCTCACGCCCCCGACCGCCGGCACGGTGATGATTGACGGCCAGGACCTGATGAAGATGAGCGACAGTGACCGCACGCGTCTGCGCATGAAGTCTGTCGGTTTCGTGTTCCAGAAATACAATTTGCTGCCAACGCTCACGGTGGGCGACAACATTAAAATCGCGCGCGACATAGCCCGTGTGAAGGGCCCGCTCGACAAGCAGTTTCTTGAGGTATTGGACGCGCTTGGCATCACCGACAAAATGGACCGCAAGCCGCGCCAGTTGAGCGGCGGCGAACAGCAGCGCGTGGCGATTGCGCGATCGATTGTCAATCATCCGGCGATTCTGCTTGCCGACGAGCCGACGGGAAATCTGGACACCGAGAACTCGACGGCCGTTTTGGGCCTATTGCGCGATTTGAATAAACGGTTGGGGCAGACCATCCTGATGATCACCCACAATCCGGACGCGGCGGCGTTCGCGGACCGCATTGTTCACATGCGCGACGGCCAATTACACGCCGCTTAGCCGCGCCAGTTCCAGCGCGCCATACAAAACAGAGTCGTCCCCAAGAGCGGCCGGCACGACGTCCAGGCGCGCCCGGCTCCACGACGTCACTTGCCGTCTCAGTTCCTTTCGCAGGGGGACAAACAGCTTGTCGCCGGCCTTGCCGATGCCGCCGCCGATGACGATGCGCGCCGGGTTCAACAGCATCACGCAGGCCTTCAATCCCAGCGCCAGATTGACCACGTAGCTCTCAACGAACGCCGGGTCCTCAAGCAATTCTTTGGCGGCCTTGCCAAAATCGCGTTCCAGCCACAGCCCGCAGCACATGCGTTCAAAGCAGCCCTGCGAGCCGCAAAGGCAGTCTGGGCCGCCGGGACGAATGGTGAGATGGCCCAGTTCACCGGCGTAGGAATCAGCCCCGCGATAGACGCCGTTTTCTGTCAGGATTCCGCCGCCGATTCCGGTTGACAGCGTCATGTAGAACAGCGGACGGAAGCCGCGGCCAACGCCATGAATGCCCTCGCCCAACGCGCCAACGTTCGCGTCGTTGTCCAGCACAACCGCGTCAATCCCCAACTCGCGCCGCACCCAGCCGCATAAGTCAAAATCCGCCCAACCGCCAACGTGAGTCGACAGCGCTACCACTTGCTTTTCAAAGTCCACCGGCCCGCCGAAGCCGATCGCGCAACGATGCAACGGCAGCAACCACTCCCGCGTCACTGCCGCAATCCGGGCGAGCATCCAGTCCTTGCCGCCCTCGCGGTCGGTCGCGCTCGATTCGCGGCGGATCATTGCGCCCGTGTCGTCGAAAACCGCGATCGTGAACTTGCTGCCGCCGATGTCGATTGCCAGCGTGTTCATAACAACTCGGCTGGTGTGGCTATGCCCGTGCCCTTCTTCATGATGGTGATCGAGGCGACGCGATTGCCGAACTCCGCCGCGGCCACAGCGTCCCGCGTGACGGCGTATGCGCATGCCGCGCCCGCGCTGAAACTATCGCCCGCGCCGCAGATATCGACAGGGTTCGGAATGCCATCGGCCTTCACCCGGCGTTCGCCCTCGGGATCGTAAATACGGGCGCCTTCGCCGCCGTGCGTGACAATGAGCAGCGGCGCCGCGCAGTGTGCGCGGAGGGCTGGAAAGTCCACGCGGCCCAGGGCCCGCATCGACGCTTCCGTCGCTTCCTTCAAATTCGGTTTGACGATAACGCCTTGAAAATGCTCGGCGCGTGTCCGGGAATCCACCCACACGACTTTTCCCGGGTTCGCCGCCGCCGTTGACTGGATCGCGCCGCGCACGGTTGCCGTAACAACACCGCCCGCCGTGGTTTCCGCCTGATCGCTGACGAGGATCACGTCAAATCGTTCCGCATTGTCCAGCAACCGCCGCACCAGCAGCATTTCCACCTCTTCCGTCAACGCTCGCGTGACGACGAAATCAACACGGGGCAAATCCTCCGCCCCTGTTTCCGCGTTGATGAGCTTGGTGTAGGTGAAGGTCTGCAACGCGGGCACCTCCAGCAGCAATGACCCGTCAATGCCCCGCGCGGCCAGCGCCTGACGCAGTTCCCATGCATACCCGTCAGCGCCGGTGACACCAATCACAGCCACGTTCGCGCCAAACGCGGCCACGTTGTTGGCTACCGTTCCGCCAGCGCCCGGAGTGACCTCGGTTCGCGCTACGCCAATTCTAGGGATGCCCGTCTCAGCCGAGGGCAACGCCAACGCCGGGTCGTACCAACACCACCGGTCCAGACAAATATCGCCCACCACAAGCACGCGCAACGCCGCGATTTTGTAGAGCAATTCCGCCGTCGTCATCTCGTCAGGCTCCACAGAGCGGGGACCGTCGCGCGATGATCCCCACAGAAATAAAAACTCTCACCGCCATCGGCCACCGTGCGAACCAGTATCGTTTTGTGCGGCCGAAAATAGTAGCCCGGATCGCTTTTCGGCAGTTCGTGGTGGATGTCGCCGCCGATGGGCACCATGTCGAATACGCCGGTGGCAAAATTGCGCACCACGCGGCCTTCCTGATGCGCCACGTTGCGCGCCATCGCCAAGGCTTTCAAATAGACCTCCGGCGCCATGATCGCGGAACCGAACGAGAGCATCACCCCGCCCTCCAGATTTTCAACGGCGCGCGCGTAGATCAGAAAGTCGCGATAGCTCGCCGCGCCCACCGCCGCGCCGTCGCAGTTGGGGTGTTCGTGCAGAATGTCGTAGCCGATACCGGCGTGAACAGTAATAGGCACACCGGCGCGATAAGCGGCGGCGAAGACGCTCAATTCCTTGTGAGGATAACTAGACGCCTCAATGTGCCGCCCGGCGTTCTCACCAAGCCCCAAGCCCTCCGCGGCGGCTTCCACGATGACGTCGTTCAACTCGCCCGTCTCCTGCCACAGCCCGAATTCGCCCGAACGAATATAGCGCGCCACGCTCTCTGTCGTCGCGCCGATGCGCGCCAGTTCGTAGTCGTGGATCACCGCCGCGCCATTGACGGCTATGTGCGTGATAACGCCCCGCTGCATCCAATCAATCAGAAAGCGGTTCACCCCGGCGCGCAGGACGTGCGCGCCCATCATCAAGATGCGCGCCGCGCCGCGTTCCCGCGCCGCTTCCAAGCGCTGCGCGATCACCGGCAAATCGGCGTGTGCGAACGGCGGCGCGGCGTCCGTTAGCGCCATCCACCGCGAGATTTCCAGATCGTTCACACGCTCACCGAGCGGCTTGATCAGCAGGCGCGAGCGGTCGAATACTTCGTACCGGGAGGCCATGAAAATTACTCCGGAAACAGGGTTGTCAGCAACGCGGGCGTCGTGTTGAAGTGAGGCACGATCCAATCGGCGCCGGAGTTCACCAGCCGGTCGCGCTTCCACAGGTCCACCTTGGCGCAGTCCGGCTCATCGGAAGCCACGCCAACGGCCACGCCGCCCACAGCCTTCACGTTTTCAATTTCCACGTACCCGTCGCCAAAACCGATAAATTCATCGCCGCGGTTCTCCGCCGAGTCGATGATCTGCTTAATCAAAATGGCCTTGGAGAACGACTTGTAGTCATCCAAAGCGCCGTACATGTGCGTGCCGAAGTAAGGCGCCAGACCCAGTATCGTCGCCTCATGCTTCACGTATTTGTCGTCGGTTCCGGAGGCGAGATACATCTTAATACCGCGATCTTTCAGGCCATCCAGCAGTTGCACTGAGCCTGGAACCATCCACGTATCAGGCGAAATGCGCCCCGTTTCCAAATCCTCAATCCGGCTCTTGATCTTGACCATCAGCCGATCCAAATACATGTGCTTGTAGGCCGTCGGCTCCTCCGGCGTCCCGCCGCGCTTGGCGATCTGCTCCGCGAATTCGATCATCTGATAAATGGTCTGGCGGCCCGTCAACCGGCCTACATATTCCAGGACGATGGCGGTCAATTCCGCTTCCGATTCCCCCGACTTCAAATCGGCAAGAATCTCCACCATCATCGGGACCATCTCTTCCACCCACCCGGAGCGGATCAGGGACAGAGTGCCGTCGAAATCGAAGAGGGCGACGCGGGCGTTCAATGCATGAGCGCCAGGGCGCAGAGTTTCAATCATTCTTTACACTATTTTCGCACGACCCCGCTCGTATCCATCCCGCCGATTCGCAACGCAACTGAATAAGTCCCCAGCAAGGCGGCTGTCCGTAGACTGCAGGAGTTGGGCATTATCGATGGCCAAGGCCGCTTGCTCCGGACGGATCTTCCCGTCGACATGCAGGAAGGCTCAGACCGCGACGAAGGCGGATGACGATTCCCAAGATGAGAATAGTCGCCAGCCCCCCGGGAGCGGCAAGTCTTCGGTCTATCCTCAAATCGGCAAGAATCTCCATTATCATCGGGACCATCTCATTAAAGCTAGGTAGAGATTTGGGACGATCGGCCTTCGCCGGCCACCGGCGTGGTAGAGCAAAGAAACTTGGCGTATCATCCGATCCGCATAGGTTCGGCATTCTTGGCAACTAAGGAACACTTATGGAAAAACTGCTGCTGGGCATGTGGAACGCCGCCGCGAGCGAACTCACTATACGAAGGCCATCCGGTCAGATTTACAAGTACAAGGGAGCGGCGATACTCGCCGGAAGTCACCAGGTTTTTGGTGTGGTTACGGTAGACAAGGAGGTGCATGTTTTGACTGGACCAAAGTCGAACCAAGCCGCAAGTCGCCGGGTCAAGTTTAATGATTCCGCAGTATATGTTGGGAGCTCAGCTCTCTAAAATTTTAACACCCCAGGCTCGGCGTCAGGACGGTTCGCGAAGCTGTAACCCGACGCCCTGCGACAATCGGCACTGTTAAACGAACCATTTCCCCCAGGGCGCGCGCCAGTCGCGGCCCAAAATCTTTCCATTCTCGCCGGTAATTTTCTCCGCCTCGCCATCCCAATGGATCTTCTTCCCCAGCTTCACCGCCAGATTGCCAAGATGCGAAACGATGGTCGCGCGATGGCCCGTCATCACAGTCGAACGCTGCTTTTCCGTCTCGCGCACACACGCCACAAAGTGCTGGGCATGGACGGAGGTCGCATCGGTGGTGTTCTTCCGGACCGGCGGCTCCTTGCCGCCTTCGAAGTAAACCTCATACCCGATGCGGTCACAGAAAACAGTACCTTTCGAACCGTAGTAAGCTTCCCCGTGCGGCCGGTTCGTGTCGCCGTTCATGTTGTAGTAACGGTGTCCCGGCGTGCGGCCCGGCGCGCCTTGGCCGTTCATCATGATGGCCTCGTAGTTCAACACAAAGCCCGGATACTCATAAGTGACCTGCAACACATCGGGGATCTCGCCGATGCCCTGCAATCCGTATCGATGCGACACTGCGGAGACGGTTTTGGGAATGTCGGCGCCCATGATCTGATGCACCGTGTCAAACCGGTGCGTCCCGTAATCGGTGATAAAACCGCCTGAATAATCGAAAAACCAACGATAAGTTCCCAGGAACCTCGCGCGGTCATACGGAACCAGCGGCGCCGGTCCGCAGTAAAAATCCCAGTCGAGATCATCCGGCTTTTTCGAGTTGTCCACACTGCGCGGAATAATCGGCCGCAGATTCGAATTCACCGCGTTCCAGATCTTCACGTACCGCACATCGCCAATCAGCCCTTCGGCCACCATCTTCTGCACTTCCTGATAATGGGTCGCCGAGCGCTGCTGCGTCCCGGTAAGGAACAGC
>SHUN01000046.1 GCA_009697495.1 Bryobacterales bacterium
GCAACGGAAAAGGCGAGAAAAAGAAAACGGAGTTGCATCACTCACATTCGATCACAACTCAACACCGTCTGGGAAATCACCCCGGCTTCCGGCTCGCCAACTGCTCCACAAACGCCGGGTCCAATGCCGGGTCCTCCGTCTCAATACGCCACGCCCAGAGTTCTCTTTTCAACCGCGCCTCCGCAGCCTTATGCTCCGGTTTTCCAGCCAGATTGCGGAACTCCACCGGGTCCGTTTGCAAATCGTACAGCTCATATTCCGGCGGATCGGCATACGTCAAAAACGCCTGCCGCGCTTCGGCCGGTGCGTCGGTCGCCGACTTGGCGGCCGCATTGTCGCCGTCAATCCCGCGCGGCGGTTTCACCTTCCCGGCCCGCAAGTTGTGTATCAATTTGTACCGGTCATCCCGGATCGCCCGCCGCGGATAAAAAATCCCCGCGCCATGAAAATGAAACTCCGCGGCCAGGAACTCGCGCCACTTCGCTTTCGGATCGCCCAGCACGCCTCGCAGCGATGCCCCATGCAGCTTATACGTTGACCCCGCCGCGCCCGTCGCGTCCAGAATCGTCGGCAGTATATCCACCGTCGAGACCATCTTCGCGCTCACGTGCGCCTTCGACACACCCGGCCAACGCACCAGAAACGGCACCCGTAAACCGGACTCATAAACCGTCGTCTTGCCCCGCTCAAACGGCGCCCCGTGGTCGCCAATAATAATCACGAGCGTGTCGTCCGCCTTGCCCGTCCGCTCCAACGCGGCCAGCAGCAACCCCACGCCCGTATCCAATCGCGCCACAGCATTCAGATAGTTTGCCGTCCTCTCTCGCTGCGAAGGATTGTCGACGCGCTGCCAGTCGAACAGCGTCGCCGCCGATGGCACCAGCGGCCGCTCCGGTATCCCATCCACATCGGGAGGAAAGTACCACTCCCGAGGCTCACCCTTGGCAAACGCATGTGGATCCCCGAAGTTCACCATCAAAAAGAACGGTCTGTCTTTCCGGATAAATGTCTCGGCCTGCGGCGCCACCGTCCGCACCCGCCGCGTCTCATTGGGCATCTGGCGGTAGTCCCAGAGGAAAGAGTCCTCCGGCTCCACATGCAGTTTGCCAATAATCCCCGTCCGGTATCCCGCGCGTTTCAGCAAGTTTGGAATCGTCTGCCCGCGCAACTCTTCGTGCAATTTGAAGCCGCCATTCGCCAACCCATACTGGCCGTTGGCATGGGGCATCAACCCCGTAAACATTGCCGAACGCGATGGGCTGCACGACGCCTGCGCCACATACGCCGTCTGAAACCGCACGCCACTCGCGGCAAACTTGTCCAAATGCGGCGTCGCGATGCGCTTCTCGCCATAGCACCCCAAATACAACCCCAGGTCGTCCGCGGTGATGAACAACACATTCATCGGCCGCCGCTGGGCCAATAGCGGCAAGGAAGAAAACAGAAACGATCGCCGCGTCATACCCGTATGAACTTCCGTCCATCAAACATCGCCTTATTCGCCATATGCGGCCCGGCCACCGCGGCGGCAGCCACTTCCACCGGCGCATTCGGCTCCTGCCGCGTCTTCATGCAGTCCAGGAAGTTCTGCACATGCGCCTCCACCGGCACTGGCGCCAGCTTCTCCATTTGCGGCGCCGCGCCCCGTTTCCACGGCTCGCCCAGCACCTTGTACCCGGCATCGTCCAGAATCATTGTGGCCTTATCGCCCTGCAGGAAAATCGTCCAGCCGTTCTCAAAACTATTGCAGTAATCCAGCGTCCACGTCGCCATCATGTTCGGATATTCAAACACCGCGCTGAATACATCCGGATGCTCCGATCCCTTCATCTTGGCGACATACCCGGACGCCTGCGCCGCCGCCGGAGCGCCATTCTTCGTGAACCACTGCACGACGTCCATCAGATGCGTTCCCTGGTCCGTCATATTCCCGCCGGCGTAGTCGTAAAAGTATCGCCATCGCCGGAACCGCATCGGCTCCAATTCACGCGCCGGCGCTGTTCCCAGAAACCGGTTCCAATCCAGTTTGCCCGGCAGCGTCGAATTGTCCAAGGCCGCCGCGACGTTCCAATTCCACTGCGCCTTCACCAGCGCAATCCGCCCCAGCATCCCATCGTCAACCAGCTTCTTGGCCTCAATCAGCGCCGGCGCGGAACGCCGCTGCATCCCAATCTGCACCACCTGTTTCGACGCCCGGACCGCCTTGATCATCCGCTCGCTCTGCTCCAAACTGTGCGAAAGCGGCTTCTCCAGGTAAACGTCTTTTTTGGCGTCCAATGCCGCCAACAACATCGGCGCGTGCTGATGATCCGGCGAAGCAACGACCACACAATCAAAATTCGTCATCTGCAGCAGCTCGCGATAATCGAGGAACTTCTTCGCCTCCGGCTCCAGTTCGGAAGCCTTCTGCAAATTCGGTTCATAGACATCGCAGACCGCGGCGCACACCGCGCCGAGCTGTTTGAACTTACTCATCAGGTACCGCCCCCGCCCGCCAGTGGCGATAGCGGCGTAGGTGATCTTGTCGTTAGCGCCAAACGCGCTCTGCGGAATGAAGAGCGGGGCCGCGCCAAGCGCCCCTACAAAACTGCGTCGATTCGTAGCCATAGCCGGAAACCCTTTCCGCCGCTACTCTATCAAATTCTCACTTTCAGAATGCTTCCTTTGAGCCAGCCAGCCGAATCGCCATATCAATAGCCGCCTCAAAGCTCGTTGTCGAAGCCACGCCCGTCCAGGCAATGTCGAACGCCGTCCCATGATCCACCGAAGTCCTGACAATCGGCAGGCCCAGCGCAATGTTTACGCCGCCCTCGAAGTCCAGCAGCTTTGACGGAATGTGCCCCTGATCGTGATACATGCAGACCACCGCGTCGAATTTATTCCGGCGCACCGTCATATAAAACAGCGTGTCCGGCGGCAGCGGGCCTTCCACATTCCAGCCCTGCCCGCGCGCCCATTCCACCGCCGGAGCAATCTCCTCGATCTCTTCGGAGCCAAAGAGCCCGTTCTCGCCGGCATGCGGATTCAAACCCGCCACCGCGATCCGCGTTCCCCGGTTTAGCCGCTGAACCGCATGCCATGTCAGTTCGATAATCCGGGAAATTCGCTCTTTCCGGCATCGCTCGATCGCCTGGCGCAGCGAGCAGTGCGTGCTGACGTGGGTCACAATCAAATCCGGCGAAGCAAGCATTATCGTCACGTCATCGCTGCCGCAAAGCTTCCCGATCAGCTCCGTGTGCCCGGTGAATCCAGGGTCGCTAAGCTGCGTGGCCTCTTTGTTCATCGGCAGCGTGACGATGGCGGCGATCTCACCGGCCAGCGCCGCTTTCGTCGCGCGAATCACGTATTCGCGAGCGGCGTGGCCCGACGCCTTGTTGATACGGCCAGGCGTCAAATCTTCCGCTTTCAACAGGCACTGATCGACGACATTCACCTTGCCATCGATACAGTCCGCCGGGCTGGCCACGGAATGCAAGTCGAGACCCAAGCCCAACTGTTCGTTCAACGCTTGCAGCGGAACCATGTCGCCATAAACGACGTAAGGGACCGGGATGCGGTTCTCACGCGCCGCCTTCAACAGGATCTCAGGGCCGACGCCGCTCGAGTCACCCATGGAAATACCGATGCGCTTCATACTCTTTTGAATCTTTCCAGAACTTGTTCCACGATCCTATCGTCGCCGAAGCCGCCGGCCTTTGTCACAAACAAAAGGGTATTGTCAGGACTGACGCAGGCGGCGATCCCGGGGAAAACTTCCGGCAGCGGGGTGACGGCGGTGAGTCCCAAAGCCCGCCACAGCGCCCAGACGGTGTCGCCGCCCATGATGAGGACGGCCCCGATTCGTTCGTCCCGGATAAACGCCATTGCCTGGCGCGCGAGTTCGGCGGCGACATTTTCCGGCGAGTCCATCGTCTCGATGGGGCTCCGGATGACCCGCAGGCCCATCGCCTCCGCGAACTCGGCCTGCCGGTGGGACTGCCGATGACGGCTGCCGCAGACGATTAGCCATTTCCGGGCACCCGCAACAGCGGGCGGATCTTTCTTCTGAAACGGTGCTAGCGCCGCCCACAAGGGAATGAGTCCCGCCGGGCCCGCCACGTACGGTTGTGCCGCCGTATCCCGCAGAACGACGGCCAATGAGGCTATATCCTCGCCGGTCACGGCGTCGCAGATGAGGATCCTCGGTCTCGAATCGCGTAACGCCGCCGACAGCGCGGCCGCGTCAGGAATGGACTCAATCCGATCCGGCGGGAAGAGGTCCGCGACGCGCGAACTGCGCACCGGGTTGCGGGCATCCTCCGCAAATTCACTCTCCGCGATCGGCACGCCACGAACGAAAAGAATTCCCTCCCGCACCGTACGGCCGAGAGCCGGATACGCCGGAATGTAGACAATCGGCCGGTCGAGCATCGCCGTCAACTCCGCCGCAATATTACCTCGCAGCGTGGAATCCGTTTTCTTGAAAACACGAACCGGCCCGGCCGCTTCGAGCCATTGGCGGATGCGCCCCGCCGCCTGCTCTGGCGGTAGATGCCTGGACTCGGTATCGGCCACGCAGATCCCTCTGCATGCCGCCTGTGCGGGCAGAAGCGTGAGCGCAACATCCAGTGCCAGGCCGGCCAACAAAGAAGCGCACTCAAGCGCCCCCGTGGCGTCGTCAGCCAGCACCAGTCCATTTGCGTTTTGCATCCCGATAACTAAACTAATACAGTCATGCAAATTTCCGGCAAAGCCATCCTCGTCACCGGCGGCGCCTCGGGGCTTGGAGCCGCCACGGCCGCCGCCCTCTCCGCCGTCGGCGCGCACCCTTGCATACTCGATCTGCAATCCGCTCCCGCGCCATCCGTTCAAGGCAGCATTACCAGCCCCGATGACGTCCAGCGGGCCATTCAACTCGCCATCGAAACGCACGGCGCGCTGCACGGTGTGGTCCATTGCGCGGGCCTCGCCGCCGCCCAGCGCACGGTGGGGAAGGATGGGCCGTTGCCGCTGGCGGATTTTGAACGTGTGGTTCATGTGAATTTAATTGGCGCATTCAACGTTGTTCGATTGGCCGCCGCCGCCATGATGCAAAACGCCCCCGATGCCGAAGGCGAGCGCGGCGTCATCATTCTAACCTCCTCCATTGCCGCCTTCGATGGCCAGATCGGCCAGGCCGCCTACGCCGCGTCGAAGGCTGGCATAGCGGGACTGACCCTCCCCCTCGCAAGGGAGTTCGCCCGCAGCGGCATCCGCGTTGTATCAATAGCGCCTGGCCTGTTCGATACGCCGCTGCTCGCCGCGCTCCCAATGGCAGTCAAGGAACAACTCGGAGCAACGGTCCCTTTCCCCAGCCGCCTCGGCCGCCCGGAGGAGTACGCCCAACTGGCGCTGGCGATTCTCGCCAATTCCATGCTCAACGGCGAGACTATTCGCCTCGACGGTGCCCTCCGCATGCCACCCAAATGAAAACTGCGGTTCAAGCTGTGCTATCCTAAATCTTGAATAATAGCGATTAAGGTAAGACTAAGGAGTATCCACAGCAACACCATGGCCCTGGCAATTGAGTCCAAGACGAACATTATTAGCAAGTACCGGATCAATAAGAACGATTGTGGTTCGCCAGAGGTGCAGGTAGCGCTCTTGAGCCAACGTATCACCGAGCTCACAGGGCACTTTAAGTCCCACAAGAAGGACTTCGGTTCCCGCCGTGGTTTGTTAACCATGGTGGCGCGCCGTCGCCGCCTTCTGGACTACCTCAAGAGCCGCAGTCTGGAACGTTATCAGACTCTGATCTCCAGCATTGGTATTCGCCGCTAGTGGAGCTTCGATCGGTACGGGTTTTCGTATAGACCCGGCAAATCCGCTCTGGTGAGCGGACCCACCCTCGTTCAAAACACTCCCGTCTCCTTGATTCCCGTTCGTGCCGGAAAGCGCGGAGAATTACAAAGGTTCAAGGAAATAACATGTTGCATAAAGTCGAGATCGACCTGTTTGGCACGCAGCTCTCTATAGAGTCGGGCGTTATGGCCAAGCAGGCAGACGGGGCCGTGGTCGTCCGTTCGGGCGATAACGTCGTGCTCGTCACCGCTTGCTGTTCCGGCAAGGCTCGCCCCGGCGCGAGCTTTTTCCCATTGACGGTCGACTACCGCGAGGCGACCTACGCCGCCGGTAAGTTCCCCGGCGGATTCATCAAGCGTGAAGGCCGCATGACCGAGAAGGAAACGCTGACCTGCCGCCTGATCGATCGCCCCGTCCGCCCGCTGTTCCCCGATGGGTTCAAGCACGAGACCCAGATCATCGGCCTCGTCTTTTCCGCTGAGACCGAACGCGACCCCGGTCCGCTGGCCATGGTTGGCGCAGGCGCCGCTCTCGGCATTTCGAATATCCCCTTCCATGAAGTGCTGGCCGCGGTTCGCGTTGGCAAGGTGGACGGCAAGTTCATCGCTAACCCGACGTACGAACAGACCAAGGCAAGCGCGATCAGCCTGATCGTCGCCGCCACCGAAACTGGCGTGGTCATGGTGGAAGCCGGCGCCAAGCACGTTGACGAAGAAGACGTACTGCAGGCCCTGGAATTCGGCCACGAATGCTGCAAGAAAATCTGTGCAGGCATTCGCGAATTGATGCGGCTCTGCGGCAAGACGAAGCGCGAGTTCGTCTCGCCCACCATCAATCAGGAGATGTTGGCGCAGATCGACACGCTGGTTCGCGCGGACCTAACCGACGCGATGGACACCAAGAAGTACAAGAAGATCGATTCCTACGCTCGCATCGACGCTCTGCACGCCAAAGCCGAAGCCGCCTTCCCCGAAGAACAGCGCTCCGAAGCCGGCGGCGTATTTGATCATTTGAAGGAAAAGATCTTCCGCGACGAAATGTTGAAAGCCCGCCGCCGTCCCGATGGCCGCGCCTTTGACGAAGTTCGCGATATCGACTGCCAGGTCGGCCTCCTTCCCCGCACCCACGGTTCGGCTCTCTTCACCCGCGGCGAAACGCAGGCGCTGGTTACCTGCACCCTCGGCACGAAGGACGACGAGCAGCGGATTGAGATGCTCGACCCCGCGGAACTCTCCAAACGCTTCATGCTGCACTACAACTTCCCGCCGTTCTCGGTGGGCGAAGTGGGCTTCATGCGCGGCGCAGGCCGTCGCGAAATCGGCCACGGCGCTCTGGGCGAACGCGCGACCATCGCCGTCGTTCCCGACGAAAAGACCTTCCCTTACACCATCCGCATCGTCTCCGATATTCTGGAATCGAATGGCTCCTCGTCGATGGCTTCGGTCTGCGGCGGATCGCTCGCGATGATGGACGCCGGTGTGCCGATTGACCGCGCCGTCGCCGGTATCGCCATGGGTCTTGTCAAAGAAGGCGACGCTTACGCGATTCTCACCGACATCGCCGGCGCCGAAGATCACTACGGCGACATGGACTTCAAGGTGGCCGGTTCTAAGGAAGGCATCACCGCCCTCCAGATGGATCTCAAGGTCCCCAACGTGCCCATCAGCCTGATGCGCGAAGCGCTCGACCAAGCCAAACGCGCCCGCCTGCACATTCTCGATAAGATGAATGCCTGCATCAGCACGCCGCGTCCGACGCTCTCGCTCTATGCCCCCCGCATCACCACCATCACCATCCCGGTGGACAAAATCCGCGAGCTGATCGGACCGGGCGGCAAGATGATCCGTAGCATCACCGATACCACCGGCGTCAAGATCGATGTCAACGACGACGGTCAGGTGAACATTTACGCCACCTCCGGCCTCGCCGGCGAAAAGGCGTTGCAGATGATTCAAGACATCTGCGCGGTGGCCGAGCCCGGTAAGACTTATTTGGGCAAGGTCGTCCGCATCGTCGATTTCGGCGCTTTTGTTGAAATCTTCCCCGGCACCGATGGCCTCCTGCACATCTCCGAAATCTCGGAAAGCCGCGTGAATTCCGTTCGTGACGAGCTGAACGAAGGCGACCAGATCATGGTGAAGGTGCTGGCGCTGGAAGGCAACAAGATCAAGTTGAGCCGCCGGGCTATCTTGAAGGAACAGCGCGAAAAGCTCGCTTCAACGCCGAGCTAACGCTTCTAATCCCAAACCGAAACGCCGCCGTACCCCAACGCCGCCGTACCCAACAAGGTACGGCGGCGTTTTGTATGATATAGGCAGATGTCTGAGATACTGCTTCCATTCGCCGCCGTCGCAGCCTACTTCGCGTTGATGCGCTGGGTGCTGCCGCGCTTCGGCGTCCGGACTTGAATGTCCGGAGCCTGTGACGCCGAGTCTCGGCGTCCTAATTCTTCCGGTTCTATTTCTTCCGGCTCTGGCGAAACGGCAGCGGCAACACGCCCGTCTGCCCCTTCCGAAAAATAAGCTCCCAATGGGAGTCACTGCCCGCGAAGAATCGCGCCCGGGCCCCGGCAGTCTTATCCGTATCGCCGGCGGCAAGGCCAACTGCCATCGGGTACCAGCCCCCGCCCTCGATAATACGATCCGGCGCTCCCCAGCCCTTCGGATTTTCCAGGTCGCCGTTAAAGCTGACGTAGATGCCCTCGGCAGGCCAATCGGGCTCGCAACACGCATGGTTCAGCAGCATCACGAACTCGCCCAGTTCGCGGTTGTAGTGTACCGATGGCCCCCAGAACGCATCGGCATTCGCGCTCTCCCACGGCGTTCGCACCGTGAAAATTGGCGATACTTTTCCTGATATGCCCGGCGATTCCCACTTTTCATCCCGATATTTCCAAACCGTGCCTACCGGATTGTCGCGGTCAGCGATGGCCATCCGGGCCACCGCCACGCCCTGCTCCGTAGCCGGTCCTCCGTAGACCGAGAAGAAAAAATACAGGTTCTTCTTTTCCTTGTCCACAATCACCGAAAAGTCGCCATGCCCTCCGGCAAAGTATCCGTTCTTTGCCTCGCAGTTCGGCTCGTATCCGTCCGATAGGACGATCCCCAAGTCCCGGAACGTGTGCCCGTTATCTTTGGATATCACGGCGCCAATCACCGGCACGCCGATATAGCGGTCCCCATCCATTGCGCAGTACGAATAAATTTCGTGATGATACCAGCCGTAGATCGTTCCGTCATCGTCCTGGTAGGTCGATTCCAGCCACCACGGCGAAACCGCCGAGTCCAGCAGATGCGCGGCTCGGGCATACCGCATCCCAGACAATTCCACGCCCTCACTCCGGATCGGCAGCCCGTCTGAATTGAACACATAGCGTTTCCCTTTCGCCCAGTGAATCGGGCTATTCGAATCGGCAACGCCGGGAAAATACACGCCCTCAGCCGTCACCACTTCTACTTTCTGAGCCCAAGCCGACCCAGCAGCCAAACAAACTAAGAATCCAAAACGTATAACCATATACCTATATAGTGCAACGGACGCGCCAAAGGTTACCCTGTATAATTCGAATGTTTCCTGAAGGTGTTTACCCATGCAAATTTCCATCCTCGACTGGGTTGCCGTCGCCGCTTACTTCCTGCTCAATATCGCCATCGGATTCTATTACAAAAAGCGCGCAGGAAAAAGCGTCGACGAGTTTTTTCTTTCCGGGCGCGATGTGCCCTGGTAGCTGGGCGGTACATCAATGGTGGCCACGACCTTCGCGGCCGATACGCCCCTCGCCGTCACCGGGCTGTAGTGGAGTTTTGTCGCTGGAGGCATGTTAGCCGTCTTCTTTTATGTGCGTCTTTGGCGTAGATCCGGGGTCATGACCGACATAGAATTTTCTGGGATTCGTTATTCCGGCAAACCCGCCGCTTTTCTCCGCGGCTTTCGGGCCCTATATTTCGGACTACCCATCAACTGCATCGTTCTAGGCTGGGTCAACCTGGCGATGGTCAAAATCCTGGTGCTCGTCCTGAATACGGATAAGTTCACCGCGATCGTTGTCGTCTTATTTACTATCGGCATAACTTCGTGGATCTTTACCCTGGCTGGCCTCTGGGGCGTGCTGGTCACCGATGTTGTGCAGTTTTTCATCAAAATGACGATGGTGATCGTCCTCGCCGTCTGCGCGGTGCAGGCCGTCGGCGGCATGGACGCCATGATGACCAAACTTGCCGCCATCGACATCGCCCGCGGCGTAACTCCCGGCGGCAAAAACTCTATGCTCGCCTTCGTCCCCGATCTCGACTCGCCCTACGCCACTCGCCCCTGGCTCTGGATTCTCACCGCTCTCGCCAGCGTCATCCTCTATCCCGGCCTGGCCGCCCCCGAAACCGGCTACATCAAAGTCATGATCGACCACATGCAGCCCTCGCTCCGCGGACTCATGCTCGCCGGTTTCGCCGCGGCGTATATGTCGACCATCGCCACCCAGCTCAACTGGGGTGCCAGTTACCTGCTGAATGACTTTTATCGCCGCTTCCTGAAGCCCAATGAAACAGGTCAACACTACGTCCTAATGTCGCAAGCGGCCACCGTCGTCATCACCCTCATCTCCGCTGGCGTCACGTTCTACATGGACTCAATCGCCGGTGCCTGGAAATTACTCATCGTCACCGGCGCCGGAACCGGCGGCGTGCTGCTGCTGCTGCGGTGGTACTGGTGGCGCGTCAACGCCTCATCATTCGTTGTCAGCGTCGCGCTCCAGGCCATCTGAAAGCTCGATTCCGACAACCCCGTCGAGTTCGCCTGGATCATGATCATCACCGTTGGAATCACCACCGCCGCCTGGCTCGCGGCGACCTTCCTCACCGCTCCCGAATCCAACGAGACGCTGGTTTCTTTCTGCCGCTGCTCGCGCCCGTCGCCGCCCTTGCGCCCGACGTCAAACCCGCCGTCGATGGCCTCAATAACCTCGGTTGCTGGCTCGCCGCCGCCGCCGGATACTACATCTACCGCGACCTTTCCAAGCGCGGTTGGAGTAGTATTGCGGAATGATCACTCGCCGTGCCCTTCTCGCCACCGTCGCCGCCGCGCAGTCCGTCGGCAAGCCGAATTTCGTCTTCATCATCGCCGATGACCACGCCGGCTACGTCCTCGGCGCAGATGGCAATAAGAAGGTGTCAACACCCAACCTCGACCACTTCGCCAGCCAAGGCGTCCGCTTCGCCCGCCACTATTGCAACCAGCCCGTCTGCACCCCGTCCCGCCAAAGTCTCCTCACCGGACTAATGCCATCCGCGGCCGGCGTCACGGTATTAAGG
>SHUN01000047.1 GCA_009697495.1 Bryobacterales bacterium
AACCTCGCCCAACAGAAACTGCGCCATGCCCGAGCCCGAGGCCGCCGGCAACTGCGGATTTGTCGTCAAACCGCCGAATGCGTAGTTCCCCGAAAGCGCCGCGCCCTGCAGATTCCCGCCCTGCAATAGCCGATGGTTATAACCGATTCGCAATGTGTGGTTCTGGGCCACTTTCGTCACCATGTCCTGAATGTCCCAATTAAAGGAGCCGCGGTTACCCGCCGCGCCCCCGCCAATCTCTCCGTGTCCAAAGTTGATGAGGGGCATCTGGTCGTTCGGCACAATCGGCGGCAGTCCCAATTTCTGCGGCCAGCCCTTCCCGAAATTCACCGCCACGAAGACAAACGATTGCCGCATCACGCCCACGCGCAAATCGTTGATCAATGTTGGCGAAAACGTATGCGTGTCGCTCACCACCGCATTGCGGTTTAACTGGTCGTCAAACCGGTTGTTCCCCACCGTCGGGTCCAGGAAGAACGAGTCCGCTCCCGGCTTGTGCTGCGCGGACGTATACCGCACAAACATCGAGTTCCGCTCGCCAAACCGGTGGTCGAGCTTGAAATTCCATTGCCGCCAGTCGATCGTGCTCCTCGCGGCGTCCTGAAAATTCTGCGCCTGTGTAAACGCGTTCTGCGGCGCCTTGTTCGGCAGCGGCCAAAACTCAACGATTTTTGGCGTAATCGGGTCGAAACGGCTCCTCGGCACTTGGTTGCCTGGAAACTGATCCCGCACTTGACCCGGCCCGCTGGGGTTCGTGCGCGTGGTTAACGGATCGTAGACCGGTATCACCGCCCCGGCTACGGTGAGCAGATTGCTGAAATCCCCGCCCCGCCATGTGGTTAACGGCACCGATGCAATCCGCGGCGAACTCCGCCGCGACTTATAATCTTCAAAATTGAAGAATCCGAATGTTTTGTCTTTCCGGATAGGCCCGCCGAGCGTGCCGCCGTATTGGTTGTACCGGAACGGCAGCTTCGTTGGGGCAAACGTATTCCGCGCGTCGAATTTGTCGTTGCGCAGGAACTCGTACAGCGAGCCGCGAATCCGATTCGTCCCCGATTTCGTGACCAGATTGATCGTCCCGCCCGCCGTGAAGCCAAACTCCGCCGACATGGTCCCGCTCTGCACCTTAAACTCTTCCACCGCGTCCACCGCCGGCGGTACGCCAACCTCCCCGACGTAACTCAATATATTGTTCGATCCGTCCAGCATCTGCGCGTTCATCGAGTTTGGGCTGCCATTGATGGAAATCGACGAGATCTGAATGCCCCTGTCGCCAAACCCGGAATTCGTCGGTCCCGCGTTGGAGATCACGCCGCTCGTTAACAGCGTCAGCGCCAGCGCGTTCCGCCCGTTCAGCGGCAGGTCCCGCACCCGCCGGTTTTCGATGACCTCGCCGACAGTAGCGGTGCTCGTATTCAAAAGCGGCGCCTCGCCGACTACTTCCACAGTCTCGGCCACCTGGCCAATTTCAAGCCTCACATCCACTTGTGCCGTCTGATTTACTTGCAGCGTGATGCCGCTGCGCACCGAGCGCTTGAATCCGGCTCTTTCCGTCACCACTTCGTACTCGCCAACCGCCATGCCCGGCGCCGTATAAAACCCCTGTTCATTGGCCTTCGTCCGGAACATCGAGTTCGTGCCCGTATTCCGGACCCGCACATCGGCCCCCGGAACGGCCGCGTTTTGCGGATCCGTCACGATCCCCGAAACCGTCCCCGCCCCCTGTTGGCCAAACAGCGAAACGGCCCCAATAAAATGGGCGAGAAGTAGTGTTTTGCGAAGCATGGAAATCATCCGTTTGCCATGCTTTCATATTCCGTTCTGGAATGCAACTAGAAAATTTCAGATTTCACAAGCTGCGACTCGGCGCCCGCCATCCGCTCCCGGTCGCCCTGCCACGACACCGGGTTTCGGCGGTCCTGGCGCTGGTGATGCCGGGGCCGGGACCGGCAAACGGAAGTCGATTTGCCGGCATTCCCGCTTCCGGCCCGCATTAGCAAATTTTTCGTACTACCCAAGTCGTCATGCAACGCATTTCGTGGACCACCGTGGTTTTCAGCGGGTCCACTAATTGGCCACCCAGCGCCGAGGTGCGGTCGAGCAGCATCGCCGCGTCGACCAGAAATCGCTCCGATCCGTCCGGCAGAATTCCCCTTCCGGGGTTCAAATGTGGCATCCCGATGGTTGAGGCGAGACGGCAGAAAAGGAGGCCTCCGGGGCGCAAAACCCGCCACATCTCGTGCAACATGGCGTCAAAATGGGCGATATTTCGCGCAAAATGCAGCACGGCGGAGCTTAAAACGACGTCAAAACAGGCGCTTTCGAATGGCATGTTGTCGATTTCAGCCACATGAAACCGGTCCCAACCGGTCATCGTTGGGATCGCGTCCACCGCCCAAACGTCGTAGCCTTCCCGGCGCAAGTAGACCAGATTTCGCCCGCCTCCGCATCCGGCGTCCAAAATTTGCATCCCCGGCCGGATTCGCCCGCGCAGGAGTTGGTCGAACAGGTAGATATCGATATCCCCAAATTGTTGAATGAGCTCGCTCATGGATTCCCTAGAAACGCGCGACTAGACCCACCCGCAGCGCGCGCGGCGAGCCGGGAGAAATATTGGTGTTGCTGTCGGCGTTCATGTAGTATTTCCGGTTCAACAGATTCTCGACGTTGGCCTGCAGGCGGATTTTTTCCGTCAGCGAGAAAAACACGGCGGCGTCGGCCCGAGCGTAGCCGGGCAGTTGCAACGCATTGTCAATCGCGGCGAACATATCGGCCCGATTCAGGATACCGAATCCTGCGCCGAGACGAGGGCGGAGTTGATAGTTGTTCCAGAGCGAAAAGGTATGGCGGGGTACCTGGGCGGCCTGCGCACCGGCGCGGGCGGCGGCGGTGGCGCTGGTGACGAAGGCGTCCTGATATCCCGCGCCGCCGGTGATTTGCCATTTCCGGGTGAGGCTGCCGGCCGCGCCGAACTCGAAGCCATTCGTCCTTTGGCTGCCGGTTTGTACGATTCGCGTTGGGTCATTCGGATCGGTCGAACGGGTGTTGGCGCGGTCGAGGCGGAAAACGGCCGTTGTCAGCGCCAGCGAACGGCGAACGTCCCATTTGACACCGGCTTCGTAATTCGTGAACTTCTCCGGCTTCATCTGCTGGGTTACTGTGGTGAGCGAGGCGAATTGATCGCCGGCGCTTGGCAGGAAGGAGACGCTGTAGTTTGTATAGATCGACAATGCCGATACAGGCTTGATCACGACGCCAACGCGGGGCGAGATCAGATGGTCGATCCGCCGCAGGTTCTCGCTATTCCGGTTATTGCGGTATTGGAGATCAAAGCGGTCCAACCGGACGCCGGCCACCACTCGCACGAAACGGGTCAGCGATATCTGGTCCTGTACGTAGACCGCGCCGATGTTGGTGTTGACGTGGTTGTTGGCGTCGGTGGCGCTTTGGCGGTACGTGATGGGAGAGGAAATTGTTGGAGTGGCGAATGGCGCCAAAGTCGCGGTGGCGGTGTTATTGAAGTAGCCGGTGTTGCGGAGGTTATCGGTGTTTTGGCGGCCGGCCTCTGCGCCGAACAGGAGCGTCTGGCGGGACGTCGAAAAGGTGACGTCGGTCTGATTAAAGGCGTTGAGGCGCTGCGTGGCGTTGTTGTAGGCGGAGATGGAAACCTGCGATTTATCGGCGGTGACGGTGCCTGGGACATAGTTGGAATAGAAGCGGTCATAGCCGGCAAAGTGGGTGACGTTACGAATGGTCACGCGGCCGGCCTGGTGTTCCACCGCAGCCGATCCCAGATTGACCAGGGCGCGGACGGCGGCGTCATTCGGATTCCCGTAGAAGGTGGAGAAGGGGACGGCGGCTGGTTTTCCCTGGAAAGAGGTAATGCCGCGATCAGTGGTTCGACGATCGCGGAAGTGTTCGTAGTTGACAGAGACTTTCGTCTGCCGGCCGGCGAGGATCGTCAAGGTTGGGCTGACGCCGTAGCGCTCCAGATTCACAAAGTCGCGGAAGCTGTTCGAATTTTCGTACATGCTGTTGATGCGGAACGCGAACTTACCGCCGAATGGCTGATCGAGATCGACGGCGACGCGCTTGTTGCCGAAGGATCCGCCTTGCAGCGACAACTCGCGCAGAGGGACGAAGCCGGCTTCTTTGGTGACACGGTTAATGACGCCGCCGCCTCCGCCCCGGCCGAAGATCATGGCGTTCGGCCCCTTTAGCACTTCGATGCGTTCCAGGTTATATAAATCGCGGAAATACTGCACATCGTCGCGGACGCCATTGACGAAGAAGTCCGCGGAGGAGTTGTTGCCGCGGATAATGACCTGGTCGCGGTTGTTCTCGCCCTGATGGGCCGTGATTCCGGGAACGTAGCGCACGGCGTCGGCGACGCTCATCATGCCCTGATCTCTGATTTGGGTCTGCGTCACCACGGTAATGGACTGCGGCACGTCACGAAGCGGCGTGAGCGTTTTGGTGGCGGTGCTGGTGTTGTCTTGCAGGTAGCCAGCGCTTTCCGTGACCGTTATGACACCAATGGGGGGCGCTGTTTGCAACGGATTCTCACAAGATTGCGGATCGGGTTGTGTCTGAGACGGCCCGACGGAGGCCGGAACTGGCGTGTTTGTTGCGGGGCCGGCCGTCTTGTAAGAATCTACAGTTGTATACATTGCGACAGGTGTCTTTGTCTCGTCGACTTCCACCACACAGCCCATTGCATTGAGGACTAGCAATATAAATGCTTGTTCGAACATGATTTAAGCGTACAAGCAGACACGGGGTTCGTCAACATTCAAAAGACAATCAGTTGCATCTGGGATTGAACGGGGAAAACTGCCGGGCGAACGGTTGAAGGTCCGGGGCGGGCAACTGCGGTCCTTACCGGAGGCCGATCCGCATATGATGTTTAGACTGGGGACGTAGCCCTTCAAAACCGAGATGAAAATTACAATCACCCGATTCGCCAAGCTCTGTCTGTTTCTGCCGGCGCTTTTTGCGCAGGAAACGCCGCGCGCCGCGCTGGCGCCACTACCGCCGCCGCTTTCGCTGCCCAAGCCCGGGCCCGCGACGGAAGCCCCGTATGCCCCGCAGGCGATTCTGCCTGGCGGCATTGTTGTGCCGCTGTATCCGGCGGGCTCGCCATTTCTGAAGGCGGAACGCGTTCGCGAGGCCGAGGTTTATAACATGAGCCAGGCGGTGCCCGGGCGCATCAGCAGCATCGTGAACATTCATAACCCGTCCATTGAAGTCCATCCGGTGGACCGGGGAATCAATACCGGCGCGGCTGTTATTCTGGCGGCCGGGGGCGGGCACAATACGCTCAACGTTGGCGGCGAGAGCGCTGATTTCGTGCCGTATTTCTACAACTATGGGGTGACCACGATCATCCTGCGCAACCGGCTGCGGCGGGACGGGTACGACCCGCGGACGGACGCGGTGAACGACGCGCTGCAGGCGATCCGGCTGGTGCGGGCGTATGCGAAGGAATGGAATATCGATCCGAAGAAGATCGGGATTATGGGGTTCTCGGCGGGCGCGGAACTGTCTGCGCCGGGGGCGGTGTTATTCGAAGAATTTGACAAGAAGAACAGCGATCCGGCCGACCCGATGGCGGGGATCTCGTCTCGTCCGGATTTCGTGGGGATTATTTATCCGGGCCCATCGCCGTTCGCGCGCAATCGCACGGCGCCGCCGGTTCCGCGCAACGCGCCGCCGGCTTTCCTGGCGTGCGCCGGATCGGGCGATCGCGGCCACGCGGTCTGGGCGATTGAGTATTACAGCGCGATGCTGGCGATGGGCGTACCGAATATTGAGATGCATCTTTACGGGAATGGCCGCCATCCGGGGGACGCGTTGGCCGATGGGAGCCGGATGAGCGGCGGCTTGACGGACCGCACGGGGATTCCGTTTGGTACCTGGCAACTGCGGTTTATTGACTGGTTCCGGGATCTGGGATTCATGAAGAAACCGGGCATGGAAACGAAGGCGGCGAAGGATACGGCGGCGTTTTTGACGCCGGTGAAGCCTTAGCGTTTTGACCAAACGGTCGAGTATGTTTTGCGGTATTTCCCGTCTGGTTCGGTGGCGATCCAGGCTTGGGCTGGCAGGCGGATGCTTTCGTCGTGGGCGCGCATTCGGTGCAGCGAACGGCGAGGCCGTCGATGAGCTGTTGCTGCAATTGTTTGTTCGATGCGCCGGTTTTCCAGAGAGATTGCATGAAGTGGCGGGCCGTAACGAAGCGTTTGTCCTGCGTCACGGCGAGCAGGGCGGGGAAGGTGTTTCGCATCTTGCCGTTTGGGTCACTTTTGGCGAGATTGCAAAGGACTTGGGCAGCGATGGCGCGGCGGCGATTGTCTTTGTCAGTGGGGGTGTTGACGAGCGAATCCCCGACGTCATAAGCCATCGCGCAATGTGAGGAGAAGCGTTTGGGCGCGAGATGGATCGGACTGGAAGTCAGGGGAGGTCAACGGGGTGTTTTCAAAATTGGCGTAGCCGGGAACGGCGGCGGGGTCGATCGTGTTGAGGTTCCAGAAGGCCATCGGCCATTCGGAAAACTGACGGGACTCGACGTTCTGATCGAGGAGCGTGTTGAGAGCGTCGTGCCGGTAATCACGGCTGAGGGATAGCATCTGTTTGCGAATGGCGGCCGGAGGGCCCTCGAGGACTTGCATGAAGGTGCCGTCCTTGTAGAGCAGCATACCGGTGATGCCGTCTCTGGCATTTTTCTCGCGAGACTGAGAAAGAAGGGCGGCCAGTTCGCGATTGGTGAATGGAGTGGTGGCGGAGCTGACATAGATTATCGAAGTCATTCGTGGAGGCCTGTCATTGTTATCGGCTGAACCGGCGGCGGGATGAGCGAAAGTTCCGGTTTTTGCGCGATGAGACCGGCGCATTCGCGGCCGTCGAGGAAGAGGCTCCCCGGGAGATCGCGGCGGCGGTAGAGCCAGGCGTCCTGGACGGCGAGGCCGGCGGCTTCGGTGATGCGGCGGAGGGTGAGATCGTCGAGGAGGTGGAGGCTGGCGGGAATCTGATCGAGTTTTCGATGGGTTGAAAAATCTCTGGTATTTTCGATCCAGCCGGGCCAGTCTTCGCGTGCATCGCGGCGGCGTTCGAAGACGGGCACGAAGGCCCGAAACGGTTTTTGCCAAGGCGTGGAGGCTTGGACGAACAGCTTGCCGCCGGGAGCGAGCCAGCGGGCGATGGCGGCGAGTCCTTGTTCGAGCTGAGGCCCGGAGAGGAAGTGCAAGACGTTGGAGGCGTGAACGGCGGAGAGGCTGGCCTCGGGGAAGTAGAGGTCCTCCGGGAAGCGACCGGGCAAGAGGGTGAGTTTGTTGGTTTTGACGATTTCGGCGAGGTGAGCGGGATCGAGGTCGTTGGCGATGACGGTGGCGCCGGCTTCGATGGCTGCGAGAGATGCCAGGCCGAAGGCGGCGCCGATATCGAGAACGGGGAGGGGGACATTACGGCAATGGGCCACGAACAGCTCACTGACTTCGTTGAGCTGATTCGAGGCCCAGCCGGTTTTATTACGGGTGGGGATGCGGCGGTGCATGCCACCTATTAGTTTAACGGCGGCGGCCGCCGAAACCGCCGCGACCTACGAAGATGCGCGGGCTGTAGTAGCGGGGGCCGCCGTAGAAGTAGGGATTGTAGCCATAACCACCGTTGTAAACAGACGGTCGCCGCTGGGGTTCGGGGCGCCGTTCGAGAGTTTCGCGCTCGTACTCCGTCTGGCGAATCGGCTGGAAGGCGTGCGGGGCGCGTTCGGTGGAGATGGTGATGGGAGCGAGGGTGCGGAAGGTGACGACGGTTTCGGGGTCGATTTCAGTGGCGCGACCGCGGGTGGCGAGGACGCCAATGGCGGCGGCTCCAGCCCCGGCGAGAGCGCCGATGCCGGCTCCGGTACCGCCTCCGGCTGCCGCGCCGATGGCTGCGCCGGTGGCGGCGGTGGTTCCGGCGGCGGCGGCGTCACGGCCGCGAGAAGTACCGCCATTGTATTCAACGACCTGGGTGCGAACCGGCAATTGTTGCCCGTCGGCGAGGCCGATTTCGGTGAGTTCAACGCCGAGACGGGAAGTGCCTTTGGCGCGGCCGGCTTTGATGGCTTCGGTGACACGGCCTTCGATGGTTTGACCGCGGTGAGCGACAACAAGGCCGTCGGCGACGATGGGTTGAGTGAGGGTGCCGCTGAAGCCGTCTCCGGCGTGGCTGCGGTTACTGGATAGGGGCTGGTCGACGCGGATTCTGATCCAGGCGCCGGCGGGCAGAATGATCTGGGATTGGATGGCGCGTGCGGGGGGCGGCTGCGGTTCGGCGGGTTCGGGGGTCTGGGCCCAGGCTGAGCCGGCTAGCAGGGCGGCGGTTGTTAAGAATGGCAGTTTCATGGCGTGTCTCCCAGTTGTAGAAAGGCAATTGGGATGCCATTCGGTAAGTGCTTGATTGCGCTTGGGTTGTAGTTGCGCGCGGGCTGCCGCGGCTGGTGCAAGGCCAGCAGGGTGGTTGGTTTCGGCCACCGTTCCGGGAAACTGGCGTGAATTCGTTATACTGAACGCAACTAATAAGGAAAAGTCATGAAACAGGCGATTGTCCGGAGCATCTGTTGTATTTGTTTAGTTGCGGGAAGCCTTTCGGCCCAGAGCACCGGGCGCCTGTCAGGGCTGATCACTGATTCCAGTGGCGCGGCGGTGCCGAATGCGAAGGTGGACCTTTATATTCCCGGCGGCGGCACTCCGGTGGTGTCGACATTGACGACGCGGGATGGAAATTACAGCATTACGGGCCTGCAACCAGTGCTCTACGATCTCCATGTGGAGATGGCTGGGTTCCGGAAGACAATTCTGCGTCAAGTAAAGGTGGATCCGGGCATTGAACTGCCGGTGCAGCCGATTCGGCTGGAAATCAGCGCTGTAACGGAGGTGGTGGAGGTGCAGGCGGTGTCTGTGGGCGTGCAGACTTCAAACGCCGAGATCGCATCCACGGTCACCAATTTACAGATTACACGCCTGCCGAGCTTGAATCGGAGTCCGCTCGCCTTCATCACCATTCAAGCCGGTGTGGGCGGCAATGGGCGCACGGGCACCACGATCAATGGACTTCGTCCGTCGTTTGCGAATGTCACGATTGACGGCGTGAATATCCAGGACAATTTCATCCGGACGAACACGCTTGATTTTCAGCCGAACATGCTGCAATTGGATCAGGTGGCGGAGTTCACTCTATCGACGTCGAATACCAACTCCAGTTTGGGCAATGGGGCGGCGCAACTGAGTTTTGTCACGCCGTCGGGTACGAACCAATTGAAGGGAAACGGCCGCTGGTTTAACCGGAATAACGTGGCGTCGGCCAACACGTGGTTCAACAACCGGAACAATGTGCGGCGGCCATTCCTGAATCAGAATCAGTTCGGCGGATCGCTAGGCGGCAAAATCATTAAAGATAAGTTGTACTTCTATGCCGATTACGAGGCGACGCGGCAGATCCAGCAATCATCACAGACGCGAACCCTGTTGCGGGAGGATGCGCGGAACGGTATTTTTACTTATGTGGACACGGCCAACAATACGCAGAGAGTGAACCTGCTGGGCTTGTTTCCGGGGCTAAGCCGCCCACCGGCGATCACACAGATTCTGAGCGCGGTCCCGGCGGCGAGCGTGATCAACCGGAACGACGTCGGAGATACGCGGAATACGGGTGGATATACGTTCAATATTCGAAACAACCGGACGCGTGACAATGTTACGGGAAAGCTCGACTACAACGCTTCCATAAAGCACAGCTTTCATGGAACCTATATCTGGAACAGGGACATTATAGACCGGCCGGACCTGGCCAATGATTACCTGCTGGTCCCGAAAGTGACCAACGACAACCGGATCAAATTGATCTCATTGACGCACCGTTGGAATCCGAAGCCAAATGTTACGACCGAATCGCGTTTTGGCCTAAACCGGGCACCGGCGGTTTTTGCCACAACAGAGGAGTTCGGCGGCCGGATAATCGGGCTGCCGCTGGTAAGTAATCCGTTGAACACGTTTCGGGGGCAGGGGCGATTCGTCGATACCTACAACTACTCGAGCGGCGCGAACTGGGTGAAGGGCGCGCACACGATGAGCTTTGGGCTGCAGGGGATGAAGATAGCCGCCGACCCATATAATGACGCGGGTAATCTGCCAACTTTCAATGTGGGACTCAGCACGGCAATGTCTTCGACTTATAATTTGGCGCCGCTGCTGCCGGGTCTGCGCGCCGCCGATTTGGGCGTCGCAAACGCGCTGCTGGCCCTACACGCCGGCATGCTGTCTAGCGCCAGCCAGCAGGTCAACGTGAATAGCCGGACCTCGGGATTCGTTTCCGGCGCCACCAGCGCCCGCCAGTTGCGTCAGCAGAATCTCGCGCTCTATTTCAACGATCAATGGAAAGTCAGCCGGAAACTGACGATAACGGCGGGGGCGCGGTGGGAGTATTGGTCTCCGGTTGATGAGGTGAACGCGCTGGTACTGTTGCCGGTGATACCGCAAGGGAGCAACGCTATCTCCACGCTGCTTTCCAATGCCACGCTGGATTTTGCGGGGGGGCGCCGTGGGCCGGCCCTGGTACAAGAAGGATTTGAATAACATCGGGCCGAACGTGGGATTGGCGTGGCAGCCGTTTGGCGATAATAAGACCGTCATTCGGTCGGCCTATTCAATCAATTTCCCCAATGATGAATTGATCCGCTCGATCGATAACAGCGTTTCAACGAATGCGGGATTGAATTCGACTCAGAATTTGGTCAATCTGAATAATACATTTCTGAACGGCCTTCCGGCTGTTACCGCGCCGGTGTACAAAGTTCCGATTACCCAGGCGGAAATCTACAGGACCAATACGGCGGCGGCGATGGGGATGCCGGATCCGGGCCTGGTAACTCCCTATGTCCAGCAGTGGAATCTGAGCGTCCAGCGGGAGATAGTCCGCGGCGTCCTGGAGATTCGGTATGTCGGCAATCGCTCCACCAAGCAGTTTCGCGCGTTTGACTACAATCAGGTCCAAATTCTTAACAACGGGTTTCTGGCGGATTTCAACCGAGCTTATAGC
>SHUN01000048.1 GCA_009697495.1 Bryobacterales bacterium
GTTGTAGGCGACCCAATTCTTGATGGTGTCGACGTTGTAGTTAGAAACGGCTGCGTACCGGGCGCCAGCGCGGGCGCGTTCGGTAAAGAATTGAATGAACAGCGCATAGCGGCTGAGTTCGAGGATGGAAACCAGACAGGTGATGAAGGCGACGGCGACTAAGGCGCCTTCGACCATGGCCTGCCCGCGCTGACGCCCGCGCCGGTTTGCGGTGACCGGCACCCGGTGAGGAAAGTTAGCTGGCATAGGGCTGATACCTGCCGGCGTAACGGGCCGTGGCGTAAGGTTTGTTAATCAAACTGGTTGTCCAGAAAACGCCGTCCAGAGTGTAGTTTTGAATCCCGACGGTGACACTGCGGGGGACGCCGGCGGCGTCTTGCTCGATGGCGACGTCGACGTTTGAGGTCTGCAGCCCGGTAAGCAGGGCGTCGCCGGTGCCTTCCGGATTGCCGTAGACCGCCACGTTCTTGATGCGATCAGCGAACTGCGTCACTGAGGAGCCAAGTCCGTCGCGACCGCCAAAACGGGCGGCGTTGGAGACGGCGACCGTAAGCTTGTTATAGGCATAGAGGGAGTGGCCTAGAGAATAGACTCCGCCGACCATCGTCCACAGGAGTGTGACGCTGAGGGCGAACTCGATACTCATGTTGCCGCGTTGGCGGCGATCCCGTGTTTCGGTGACGAGATTCATCGGAGCTCCTTTATCAAAAGAAAAGTTTGACGCGATACAAGCCGCCCGAGCCGGCGCCTTTTTTGTCGGAATAGAGAACGGGGCTGTTGCTCAAATACACACCGCAGCAGGGCTTTACATTGGAAGTGTCGCAAGAGTTTTCGGTGATCAGGAAGAGTCCAAAACCGACAACGAGGCTGGAATCCAGACCGTTATTGACGGGGACGACCATCAGGCGCCGGCCGTTGCCAAAGTAAGTTGCCTGGGTCATGGAGTACGGATCAGTATCCTGGCCGTACCGCATGCTCATCGCGGGCTGGACGTGTTTGTTGCCACCCACGTGCTGGATCGGACTGCCGATAACGAGGGGAGTGTCCAAATGGTACCCGCCGTTCACGATGGCGTCGTAAAGGCCCCACTGCCCGTCGCCTTGGCCGACGTCGATATAACCGCGGTCGCTGCCACCGCCGCCCGGGAGAAACGTTTTATCGCCGACACAGCGCTTGGGAGGTTGCCGTAGGCCCGCAGGCGCCCATTTCAGGGTATATTCCTGACCGATTGAATAGCCGAAGTTTGGATTCGTAGGATCCTGCGCATCGGGCGAGAAGGGTGCCATCCCCGGTCCGAGTTGATTTTCCAGGCCTTGGCCGGCGATTGCGGCCGCGTCTACTGTCTGCGTTGAATCGGTTCCCGGCAAAATACGTAGAAAATAAATGGGAATATTCGCGGTGGCGATCACACGCACAAATCGATAGTTTGCCGCCGTTAAGGGATTAGCGAACCAGGGGCCGACAGGCAGTTGCGCGAATTCAACCCCCCAAGCGTGACATTCGACGTATCAAAGTTCCAGCGGTTGCGCGTGGCCGTGGTTCCGGGACCAACCAGGGCCTTGTTGTAAGCATCCGTTATGCCTGCGGACGTGCCATCGAGCTCGAAGGCGGCGTCGATAGCGGCGGCGTCGGCATACTGCTGCAGTTCGGTTTTGGTGACATAGATTCGCCCCAGATCGACAGAAATGCCGCTTCCGGCAATCAGGGCCGGGAGCAAGAAGGCAAAGGTGATCAAGCTGAATCCGCGCTCGGTGTTGGGTGCTGATTTCACTGGTGTTCTCCAATGCGAACTGTTTTCCTAGTACTATTGCATTGTACTGGTACTATCGTCCTGAAGAGTCGGCGACTTTAAATTTCGCGGATGTTTTTTTGCCTTAGAGATGGCTCTAGGGTCTTGACTAAGGTTGATGTGCCGGTATCGCAACGTGCGGTACACTATCTACATGAGGAGTTTTCATTGGCAAACGAAGTGGTTAACGACAGCGATCTTTACAAGGCAGACTATATTGGCAGCGGCACGTTTCTGATCAAGAAGCCGAAGCGGAGCGCGAAGAAGCGCCGCCAGTCGAAATTGAAGGGCTTGAAGCGCGGGATGCGGAAGTAGTCCGGCTTTTCCCCTGTGAAAATCAAGAAGCTGAAACTTCATCCCATCGCTGTGGCCGATGGGCCGTTGCGGTCGTCCTATGGTCTGCATGCTCCGTATGCGTTGCGGACCATTGTGGAGGTCGAGACCACCGACGGCATTACGGGCATCAGCGAGACGTATGGAGGAGCCGGACCGGTGGCGGCACTGGAAAGCGTTCGGTCCCGCGTGGAGGGGATGGACCCGTTTCAATTGATGGGATTCCGGCAGTACATTGAGTCGCAGGCGGCGCTGGCGGCGAAGGAATCCGAAGGCGGGCGATCGCAAACCTGGCTGGTGCCGGGGGAGAATCCGCTGGACACGCATTCGCGTACATTCGCGGCAATTGAAGTAGCATGCCTGGATGCGATTGGGAAAGCGCTGGGGCGTCCTTTGTGCGATCTGGTGGGCGGCAAATGCCGGGATCGAGTGCCATTTTCGGCGTATCTCTTCTATAAGCACGGCGGCGGCGGCGGTATGGGCGCCGATGCCCGTGAGGACGAGTACGGCGAGATTCTGACGCCGGACGCCGTTGTCCGGTCCTGCAAGCAGATGATGGCCAAATATGGCTTTGCCGAAATCAAGTTAAAGGGCGGGGTTTTACCGCCGGATGAAGAAATTGCGGCGATCCGGGCACTGCGAGCGGAATTCGGTCCGAAGCATCCGCTGCGAATTGATCCCAACTGCGCCTGGAGCGTGGACACGTCGGTACACGTGGGAATCTCGTTGCGCGAGGAGTTGACGGACGGCGGGTATTTGGAAGACCCGTGCGCGACGATTGAGGGCATGGCGGAAGTACGGCGGCGATTGCTGGCTGAGGGCATCGACACGCCGCTTGCGTCCAACGTGGCCACCACCTGTTTTGCGCATGTCCCGGTGGCGAAGCAGACCGATGGGGTACAAGTGATTCTGAGCGACCCGCATTATTGGGGCGGCATACGGGCGCAGCAGAAGCTGTCGGATTTGTGCGAAGTACTGGGCCTGGGCATGTCGATGCACTCGAATAATCATCTGGGTGTGAGCATGATGACGATGGCGCACGCGGCGGCGGTTTGTCCGGCGCTGACGTATGCCTGCGACACGCACTATCCGTGGCAGACGGAGATTGACGAAGTGGTGGTTGGCGGGCGGGTGAAATTTGAAAACGGTTGCGTCGTGATTCCGGACAAGCCGGGGCTGGGCGTGGAACTGGATTATGATCAACTCGCCCGCGGCGAGGAACGCTATCGCAATCTGCCGTTCCGCAAGCGTGACGATGAAGCCGAGATGCGCAAGCATGTCGACCCGAACTGGAAACGCATTCTTCCCCGTTGGTAAAGGACTAATATGCTCGATCCGAAAAAAGCATTTCATGGCGTGTTTGGCTTCCCTGTAACGCCGTTTCAGAACGATCTCTCGCTGGATTTGGCCGGCTTGGAGCGCAACTGCGATTGGATGGCGGGATTTCCGTTCTGTTCGCAAGTGATTGCCGGCGGGACGGGCGAAGTCTATTCGATGACGCCGGAGGAATCGATTGAGTGCGTGCGGGTGTCGGTGAAGGCCATCAACGGGCGCATGCCGGTGGTGGCGGGCGTGGCTTACAACGCCACCATGGCCTGCCAGATGGCGCGGGGAATGGAGAAGGCGGGCGCTGAGGCGCTGCTGGTGATGCCGCCTTATTACATCAACGCTCCCGAAGAGGGCCTTTTTCAGTATTTCGAAGCGATCGCGAATAGCTGCGGACTGCCGCTGTCCTTCTATACGCGAGACTGGGCTGCGTTCTCGCCGTCGCAAGTGCAGCGGTTATTGGATCGCGTCCCGTCATTGAAGATGTGGAAAGACGGGCAGGGCGATATGCGCAAGTATCAGCGCATTATTTGCGAAGTGGGAGACAGGATTGCATGGGTGGGCGGGATCGGTGACGACTGCGCGCCCGGGTATTTCGCGGTCGGCTGCCAGGCGTATACTTCAAGCATTTCAAACATTGCGCCGAAGCTGTCTTTGTTGATCGCCGAGAAGGGGCTGGCTGGCGATTACGCTGGGTTGGCGGACTTGATGAAGAAGTACGTTCATCCGCTATATGCGTTGCGCGACCGGTGCAAGGGGTATGAAGTGTCGATGATGAAATCGGCGATGGAGATACTGGGTCACGCGGCGGGGCCGGTGCGGCCGCCGTTGGTGAATATCAAGGAATCGGAAAAGGCTGAGCTGCGGAAGTTGATGGACGTTTTCGCAGATATGATTTGATGCGAGTGATTCGCCGGTAAGCGAAGGGCTCGCGTTGGTACAATAAAAAATTACCGAGTGAGCCTCCATACCGAAAGCGTTGTTGCCATTTATCCCGGATCATTCGATCCGCTGACGAACGGGCATCTTGACCTCATCGAGCGCGGACGGCGTCTGGTGGGAAAGCTCGTGGTTTCGGTTTTGAATAACGAAGCGAAGCATCCGTTGTTCAACGTGGAAGAGCGGATGGAGATGCTGCGCGAGGCTGTCGTGGGGATGGACAACGTCGAGATCGACGGGTTCGATGGGTTGCTGGCGGAATATGCCGCGCGGCGCGGCGCCAGCGTCATTCTGCGGGGCATTCGCGCGATATCGGATTACGAGTACGAGTTGCAGATGGCGCTGATGAACCGGCGTTTGCGGCCCGATATCGAGACCATGTTCTTGCTGGCCGGGGAAGGGAACTCGTTCCTGAGTTCGCGGCTGGTGAAAGAGGTCGCCCGGCTTGGCGGGAACGTTTCCGGCCTGGTTCCGGCGGCGGTGGAGCGGCGATTGGCCGCGCGATTCAGCGAAAATAAGGTGTAATAAAAGGATGAGTTCTACTGTGCAAGTTGCCCAGCTCGCGATAGCCGAAAGAATGTCGACGATCAGCGTTTCGTCGACGATGAAAGTTGCCGCAGACGCCGACAAGATGCGGCGCGAAGGAATCGACGTCGTCGATTTCGGCGCTGGGGAACCGGACTTTCCGACTCCCGACAATATTAAGCAGGCAGCTTACGACGCAATCAAGAACAACTTCACCAAGTACACGCCGGCCGGCGGAACGCAGGAGTTGAAGGCCGCCATTTGCGAGCGGCACAAGGCCGACTACGGAACGAATTATACGCCGGCGGAAACGGTGATCAGCGTCGGCGGCAAGCATGTGATTTTCAACGCCATGCAGGCGGTGATCAATCCGGGCGACGAAGTGATCATCCCGGTTCCGTACTGGGTGACGTACAAGGATGTGGTGAACTTCGCCTACGGCAAGTGCGTATTTGTGGAGACCGAAGAGACCAACGGCTTCCGCTTGACGGCGGAGATGATTGAGAAAGCGATCACGCCGAAGACGAAGATGGTGATCGTTAATTCACCCTCCAATCCATCGGGCGCGGTGTTGCCGAATGACGAGTTCATCAAGATTTTCGAGCTGACTTCCTCGCGTGGAATCTGGCTGCTGACCGATGAATGCTACTGCCGATTCTTGTATGACAGCGATCCATTTTCAATCGCCGCGCAGCCGGGCGCCAAGGATTCGGTGATCGTTGCCGGGTCGCTGTCGAAGACGTATGCCATGACCGGCTGGCGCATCGGTTTCGCATTGGCTCCGGTGGCGGTGGTGAACGCGATGATGAAGCTGCAAAGCCATTCGACGTCGAACCCGACATCGATTGCACAGAAGGCCGCGGTGGAAGCGGTGCGCGGACCGCAGGAGGGCGTGGGCGTCATGCTGGAGGAGTATCGCCAGCGCCGCGACTTCGTGATTGAACGCGTTCGCCAGATTCCGGGTGTGACGCTGCAAGTGCCGCAGGGCGCATTTTATGTGTATCCCGATATCAGCGTGGCGTTCGGCAAGGGCGGCATCAATAATACGATGCAGTTCTGCGAGAAACTGCTGACGGAAGCGCATGTGGCGGCGGTGCCGGGCGAGGCGTTCGGAACGGACAAGCACATCCGGATCAGTTATGCGACGTCGATGCATGAGCTGGAACGGGGCCTGGACCGGTTGCACAAATTCATTACCGGATTGGCATGAAGCCGGTCCGCTTGCAGCCGCGATTTGTAGAGCGCGTTTGGGGGACTTGCGCCTTGGCGCCGTGGTTCCCCGACTCGACTGTCAAGATCGGCGAAGTGTGGTTTACCTCGGATGACAATGAAACCTCGGAGGGCTTGGCTCTGCGGGCGTTGATGGAACGGGATGGGGCGGCGTTGCTCGGTACCGCTGTCCAGCCGGCCTACGGCGGGCGATTTCCGATTCTGGTGAAGTTCCTGTTAACCCAGGAAAAACTCAGCGTACAGGTTCACCCGGATGACGCTTACGGGGAAGCCAACGAGGGCTCGCCGGGGAAGACGGAGATGTGGTACGTGCTGCGCGCCGATAAAGAGGCGACGATTGCGGCCGGCTTCCGGCGGACGTTGCGGCCGGAGCAGTTGCGGCAGGCGGTGTATGAGGGGACGGTTGAGCAGGAGTTGGAGTGGTGGCCGGCGGCGGCGGGCGAGACCTATTTTATCCCGGCGGGGACGGTACATGCCGTGGGCGCGGGACTGGTTATCTGCGAGATCCAGCAGAACTCCGACGTCACCTACCGGCTGTGGGATTACGGGCGGCCGCGGGAATTGCATGTGGAGAGTTCGCTGGCGGTGGCCGATCTGGGTCCGCATCCGGGGCCGGTGAACCCGGTGCCATTCGGCGGAGGGGAACTCCTGGCGTCGTGCCCCTATTTCGCCGCCGAACGGATGGATCTGAACGATCCTGTGGAATGGCACTCCGACGCGGAGCGGTTTCACTTGCTGGTGGCGACGCGGGGCAGCGGCGTGTTGACGGCTGGGGGAAGCCAATGGCGCCTTCGGCAGGGCGAGTGCTGGCTGATTCCGGCCGTCTGCGGGACCTATGCGATTGATGGCGCGGATCTGGAAATTTTGCGTGTGTATGTGCCCGCATAAGGTAGAATCATAAATGCTCTGGCGCGGCCGGTAATTAGGCACATGCGCTATTTTTTCGTACTTTTTTCAATATTGTTCGCCGCAATGGCGATGACGTCCTGTTCGGACGGACCCCAACCTGCGTCTGCGATCGGCGAGGCGTTTGCCGGGCCGGTGACGCTGCTCATCCGGCAGGACTTGAGCCTGAAGTCGCCTGTTGTTGCGACGGTCAAGCACGGTGAACAACTGGAAGTGCTTTCGGTACGGCGGCGATTCATGCGGGTACGGGTGGCGCGTGGCGTCGAAGGCTGGTGCGACAGTGAGAAGCTGTTGACCTCTGAGCAAATGGGCCGGCTGCGGGCCGTTGCGGAGGCGGCGGCGAAGTTGCCTTCCCAGGGCGAGGCCACGGTCTTCGACGCACGCAATGTGCACACGGAGCCGCACCGGTTGTCGCCCAGTTTTTTGATGTTAAAGGAAGAGGAACGCTTCCATGTTTTGGGCCACAGATTGGTGGCGCGCGGGCCGTATGTATCGGAAGTAACGAAAATGGTTGAGAATGCCAACGCCGCGCCGACGCGGAAGAAGCCGGCGCGCGCGACGAAACCGAAGGACCGCCGCAAGAGGGAAGACGATGTAGAACTGCCTCCAATGCCTCCGGCGCCCGGCGTACCGCCGAATTGGCGGGAGCTATCGTTTCGAGCGCCATTGGAGGAGGCGCCGCCGAAGAAGGAAGAGCGGTCCGCGCTTTCGATGCTGATCCGGCAACAGCAGGAACCGCCGAAATTTGAAGACTGGAGTCTCATTCGGGCCAAGGACGGACGCGCGGGTTGGATTCTGACGCGCACCTTGACCATGACCATTCCCGACGACGTGTCGCGCTATGCCGAGGGGCACCGGATCACGTCGTGGTTCGACTTGGGCGATGTCCAGGACGGCGAGACCGTGAAGAAGCATTATCTGTGGACGACGATCGCCAAGGGTGGTGAACCGTACGAGTTTGACGGCTTCCGGATTTTCGTTTACAACGCGCGACGCCACCGGTACGAGACCGGGTATCGCGAGAAAAATGTACGCGGCTATTTCCCCAGCGCTCTGCATTCGGTGGAGGTGACAGAAGGGCGCAAGACGCGCAAGGCTCAGGGGTTTTCGCTCGTGGTGGAGGAAGAGGGCGGGGCACTGGTCCGCAAAACCTATTCGTTTGAGGGGTACCGCGTGCGGCTGTTATCCACGACACCGTGGACGAAGCTGGAGGATCCGCTCGATTTGAAGGCGTTGGCGATCACGCAGCCGACGAGCCCTAAACCAGGCGCGCCGGACGGCTTTTGGGAAAAAGTGAAAAAGAAACTGCCCTGGAACAAGAAGTCTTAACGCGAAATCTGGGACAATCCAAGCTATATGCGGCGACGGGCGTTTCTGACGGCGATGACGGCTTCTAAGGAACTCGCGCAATACGGACTCGGTCGCGGCGGGGCGGGTGCGCGAGTTCTTGGATCGCTGGGGGCCGCGACCGGCCTTTGCGCTTCTGCCGCGATAGGGGCGCCAAAGATCATGAAACCGAAGGTTTTGAAAAAAGGCGATACGGTGGGCTTTGTCACGCCGTCCACGTATGTTTCCTCGCCTGATGAAATTGCGACGGCGCTGCGGACGGCGGAGTACTTCGGACTGAAAGTAAAGATGGGGCCGAACGTGCGGAAGCGGGCCGGGTATTTGGGGGGATCGATCGCGGAACGGGCCGGGGACGTGAACGCCATGTTTGCCGACGCCGAAGTAAAAGCCATCTTCGCCATTCGCGGCGGGTACGGGAGCGCGCAGATATTGCCGGCGCTGGATTACGACGCGATCGCCAAGAACCCGAAGATTTTCCAGGGATACAGCGACATTACGGCCATGCATTTGGCGATTCATCAGAAAACGGGGCTGGTGACGTTTCATGGACCGGTGATGCTATCGGGGTTCACTCCCTACACGATTGAACATTTTAAGCGCGCATTGTTTCAAACAAAACCGATTGGCTCCGTGACCAACCCGGCGGAGTCCAACCCGCTGCGGCCGAATCATACGCTGCGAACCGTGAAGGGCGGGAAGGCGCGCGGGCCGATTGTGGCGGGGAATTTGACGTTGATTTCGACGACCATGGGGACGCCGTACGAAATCGATACGCGGGGCAAGATTCTGTGCTTGGAGGACGTGGGCGAGGAGCCGTATTCGATGGACCGGATGTTGACGCAGTTGCGGCTATCGGGCAAATTGGACGCGGCGGCGGGGGTGGTGTTTGGCGAGTGTTCGCGATGCGCGCCGAGGGATTATCGTCCGGGCTTCGATTCGAATTTTTCGTTAGGCGAGATTGTCGATGACATTTTGGGAGGGCTGCGGATACCGGTGTTGGCGGGGCTGACGTTTGGGCACACGGCGGACCAGTTGACGCTGCCGCTGGGGTGCATGGCCGCGCTGGACGCCGACGCGGGAACGTTGACGATTGAAGAGTCCGGCGTGGTGGATTGAGCATGGGGTACGACGCCATCATTGTTGGCGGGGGCCACAACGGGCTGGTGACGGCGTTCTATCTGGCGCGGGCGGGCCGCAAGGTGCTGGTGCTGGAGCGGCGTGAAATGGTTGGCGGGTGCGCGGTGACGGAGGCGATCTGGCCGGGCTACAAAGTTTCGACGGCGAGTTATCTGGTGAGCTTGCTGCAGCAGAAAATTGTCGATGACATGCAGTTGGCGCGGCACGGGTATCATGTGGATGCAAAGGACCCGGCGTTCTTCTCGCCGTTCCCGGACGGGCGTTATTTTTTCACTTGGGCAGACAGCGCGAAGACGCTGGCCGAGGTGGCGAAATTTTCGAAGCGCGACGCGGCGCGGATGCCTGCGTTTGAGGAACAACTGGAGCGGCTGGCAAAGCTGGTGGAGTCGTTGTTGTTGGTGTGCCCGCCGCCGTTTCCGCCGCGAGGGGTTGGCGAGATCATCGAGTATTTGAAACTGGTTGGGCGGTTACGGGGGTTGTCCGCAAAAGACATGGTGGCGCTCGTGAAGATTTTCACGATGAGCGCGGCGGATTATCTGGACGAGTGGTTTGAGTCGCCGGAGGTCAAAGTGACGTTGGCGACGGATGGCGTGATTGGGGCCAACGGCGGGCCGCGATCACCGGGGACGGCGTATATTCTGCTGCACCACTGCATGGGCGGCGTGGGCGGCAAGCGTGGGCTGTGGGGCTTCGTGCGTGGAGGAATGGGCGCGGTGTCGGAGGCAATGGCGACCGCGGCGCGCGCGGCCGGCGCGGAAATTCGCTGCGGGGCGCAAGTGGCGCGGATCAATGTGAAGGAGAACCGCGTTGCCGGCGTGACGCTGAAGGACGGCGATGAACTGGAGGCGAAACAGATCGCATCGAATCTGGATCCGAAGCGGACGTTTTTGAAGCTGTTGGATTCGGGCGTGCTGCCAACGGAGTTCGTTGAAACGATCAGGAATTTCCGTTGCGAAGGGATCAGCGCGAAGATCAACCTGGGTGTGAAGGCGCTGCCCAATTTCAAGGCATTGCCGGGCGCGCCGGCGCCGCATCACAAGGCGACGATGCATATTTGCCCGTCGATGGACTACGTGGAGAAGGCGTGGGACGATGCGAAATACGGGCGTCCGAGCGAACGGCCGATGTTGGAGATGACTTGCCCGACTTTATACGATCCGTCGCTTGCGCCCAGCGGTCGGCACATCATCGGGATCTTCCTGCAGTACGCGCCGTACACGCTGCGTAACGGTACGTGGGATGATTTGCGGGATCCATTTTTCAAACGCGTACTGAAGATTATCGACGAATACGCGCCGGGTTTTTCAAGCGGTATCGAACACGCGGAGATGTTAACGCCTTTGGATCTGGAGCGGCGATACTCGATCACGGGCGGAAATATTTTCCATGGCGAGATGGCGCTCGACCAGATGTTCTCGCTGCGGCCGGCGGCCCG
>SHUN01000049.1 GCA_009697495.1 Bryobacterales bacterium
CGGGCTATTTGACAGAGCTACTCGCCGGCCGGGCGGAGAAATTTATCACCGCCAACAAGGCCAATCCGTTCTTCCTTTACATGCCATTCAACGCGGTCCATTGGCCGTTTCAAGGGCCGGGGCGGCCGGAGTCCGTGCGCGACATGAAAAGCTGGTACGACGGCACGCGTTTGGGCGAGTACAAGCCGATGCTGGAGGCGATGGACGCCGCGGTTGGACGCGTCTTGAACACGCTTGATACATTGGGACTCGCGCAAAATACGCTCGTGATTTTCACCAACGACAATGGCGGCGAGCGGCTGAGCGACAACGGTCCGTTTCGGCATCACAAAGCCACGCTGTGGGAAGGCGGGATTCGTGTCCCTGGGCTGGTTCGATGGCCCGGCAAGGTGCCCAAAGGCAAAACAAACGCCCAGGTCTGCCTGTCCATGGATTTCACTGCGACCATCGCGGCGGCCTGCGGCGCCAAGGCGGTGGATCCGTTCGATGGTATCGACCTTTTGCCGGTCCTCTCGGGGCGTTCGGGCGTACAGGAACGAGATCTGTTTTGGCGGATCAATCAGCCGAATCAGCGCATGCGCGCCGTGCGAAGCGGAAAATGGAAGTACATTCTGGATGGCGGGATTCATAACATGTATGACTTGTCGAATGACCCGGGAGAGACACGCGACTTGTACTATGTCCACCCGGATGTGGCGGAACGGTTAAAGAAGAAACTCGAAGATTGGGAGAAGTCACTGGCGAATGTCTAATTTGACTCGACGGGCCTTTGTGGCCGCGGCGATTCCAACTCGCCGGCCGAATATCGTATTCCTGATGCCCGATCAGCACCGCTACCACAGCGTCGGCTGTTTGGGAAACAGCGAAGTAAGGACCCCGCATATCGACAAACTCGCAACCGAGGGCGTCACGCTCCATCACACCTTCGCCAACACCCCCGTGTGCTGCCCGGCGCGCGCAATTCTGTTGACGGGGCAGTATTGCCATCGCAACGGAATGATCGCCAATGATCTCCGCTTGCGCGAGGAAAGTGTCAGTTTTGCTGAGATTCTAGCGAAAGCCGGGTATCGCACGGGCTTCGTCGGCAAGTGGCATTTGGATGGCGGACAACGCGAGCCCGGCTGGGTGCCCCCCGGCCCGCGAAGACAGGGTTTTGAATTCTGGGCGGCGCATCAATGCAGCCATCGCCACTTTGAGAATCACTATTTCCGCGATGACCCGAAACCGATCCACTTTGGAAAGTTTGAAGCCGAGGGTTGGGCTGATGTAGCCGTAGAATTTCTTAACGCGGTGAAATCGGATAAACGCCCGTTCTATCTAACGGTGCAATGGGGGCCGCCGCATGATCCCTATAAAGCGCCGACGAATTACTCAAAAATGTATGATCCGGCTAAGCTAACCATGCGCGCGAATTATCAGCCTGGCAACGTTCCGGCTCCGGCGGCAATTGCTGAGTACTACGGCATGGTGACGGCGATTGACGATCAAGTCGGGCGCTTGATGGCGAAGCTCGACGAGTTAGGGCTGCGAGAGAACACGATCGTGCTGTACTCCTCCGATCACGGCGACATGCTCGGCTCGCAGGGAGCCCGGCTGAAGCGGAAGCCTTGGGAGGAATCGATTCGCGTGCCGGGGTTCATTCGATGGCCCGAACGTGTGAAGGCCGGCGCGCAAAGCGACGTGTTCTTCACCCACGTGGATTTCGCCCCAACCCTGCTCGGCATGGCCGGACTCCCGGTGCCGAAAGCAATGCAAGGTAAAGATCTATCGAAACCGATTGTCGAGGGCAAAGGCAAGAGCCCGGATTCGGCATTCTTCCAGATCTTTGGACCCTACACGGGCGACGGCACCAATGCCGGCTGGCGCGGCGTCCGCACCGCCACGCACATGTACGCGCGGTACGCCGATAAGCCTTGGGTTCTTTATGATCTGAAGGCCGATCCCATGCAGCGCAATAACCTGGTCGGCAAGACGCCGGTTGTTCAGGCGGCATTGGAAAAACGTCTGGTTCGATGGATGAAAGAAACGGGCGATTCCTGGGCGTTCAATTGGAGCCACAAGCTCGAAGACGCCGGACGCCTCTACAAACACAAGACTTTTTACACGGTACAGGAGTATCTGGAATGGGCCAAAGAGCATCCCGAATTAGACCCCGAATTAAACAAGGTCTAGCTGCGATCGTATTCGCCGCGGCGCTCCACGCCGAAGTCCGCTTGCCGGCCATATTGAGTGATCACATGGTGGTGCAGGCCGGCGTGCCAGTGCGGCTATGGGGCTGGGCGGGGCCGGAAGAAACGGTTACGGCCCACATTGGCGCCGCCGCGCCGGTAGTTACAAAGGCTAACGCAGCGGGTAAGTGGCAAGTCTTTCTGCCGAAACTCGCCGCCGGCGGACCTTATACGATCACCGTGAATCAGCGAGCGATTCAGGATGTCCTGGCCGGGGACGTCTGGGTCGCCAGCGGGCAATCGAACATGGCGTTCACACTGGCCCGAAGCGATGGCGGACCGGAAGAAGCCAAAAAGGCGGCCTTCCCGCGTCTCCGATTTTTCAAGATTCCAAACACGCCCGCGGACACGCCGCAAGACGACGTAACGGGAACCTGGGAGGCATTGACGCCGGAAAACGCCGGCAAATATTCCGGCGTCGCCTACCATTTCGCAAAAAGTTTACACTTGGAACGGAAGACGCCGATGGCCATAATCCAGACCGCTTGGGGCGGCACGAATTGCCAGGCCTGGACGCGCCGGGAGGCTTTGTCGTCGGACGCAAATCTCGCCGAGTACGTGGGTCGAGCATCGAAGACGCCGCAGAATGTGGCCAGCGCTTTGTGGAATGGGATGGTCGCGCCGATCACGCTGTATCCGGTCAAGGGGTTCATCTGGTACCAGGGCGAGGCGAACATGCGGGTCCCCGACGCGGGACTTTATCGCAAGTTGTTTGGCGCGATGATTCAGGACTGGCGGACCCAGTGGGGGCAAGGTGACTTGCCGTTCCTTTGGGTGCTGCTCGCGCCGTTTGGCGCTCCGGCGGCCGACCTGCCGTTGACGCGGGAATCCCAATTGGAAACGCTGCGCCTGGCCAACGTAGGTTTCGCGAATACGATGGGTGTGGGAAACGCCAAGGACATCCATCCGACGAATAAAAAGACCGTCGGCGAACGGTTGGCAAACGCCGCCCGCCGCGTGGCCTACGGCAGCGCGACGGCTCCAGTGAGCCCCGTGTTTCGGCAGTTGACGGCCGAGGGCGCCGGACTTCGAATGTGGTTCGACAACGCGGGCGCCGGATTGAAAATCGCCGGCGATCCGGAGTTCGCGTTTGAGATTGCCGGTGAGGACGAGAAATATGTGCCTGCCGACGCAAAGGTGCAGGGGGCGACGGTGTTGGTTTTCGCGCCCTCGGTGCCGGAGCCCGTCTTCGTGCGGTACGCCTACCGGGATATAGCGCCGGATGCGTTATATTCCGTCGTCGGCGTGCCCGCGGCGCCAGTACGCGCGCGGCTGGGCCGGCCGAAATGAAGACTCAGATTTAACTGATAGAATTTCGGACGCGTTTCTTTTCGATTCCCGCCGATAGACACTATAAGTAATGATGTCTATGGAAAAGGACTCGATCAGCACCCACCAAAAGGCCGCTCGTGTAAACCACGATCCGACCACCTACGGGGCGTTCGCCGAGATCGGCGCCGCGCAGGAAGTAGTCGCGTGGTTCTTTCGCAGCGGGCGGGCGTCGGGTACGGTGGCCAAATCGATGTCGGCCTACGACATGGTGGTCTCCGACGCGATCTACGGTCCGTCCACCCGTTATGTTAGCCGTCAGCGCCTGCAAAGCATGTTGAATCACGAGTACTCGCTTTTGCAGGAGCGCCTGGACCCGGCGCGCGGCGCCAACACGAAATTCTTCGCCTTTGCCGATACAGTGGCTACCAATCGCCGCTCCCAGCCAGGCAGCGGCCATGGCTGGCTGGGAATTCGCTTTCAAAATGAGCCCCGCGCCGAGCCGTCGGAAATCCTGATTCACATCCGCCTGTTGGATCCGGTAACGCTCCGGGAACAGGAAGTAATCGGCATTCTCGGCGTGAATCTCATCTACGGCGCGTTCTATCTCAACGAGCAGCCGGACGAATTGATCGGCAATTTGATGGATGGGTTGAGCCGCGTTCGCCTGGAAGTCGACATGATCAAGTTTTCCGGCCCGGCCTTTGAAAAGGTGGACAACCGGCTGATGAGCCTGCAATTGGTCGCGCAAGGGCTCACCGACGCCGCCGTCTTCACCGCTAAAGGCGATGCCGTGGAACCAGCCGAAATCCTATTCGGACGCCCGATTCTGCTGCAACGCGGAAGTTTCCGGCCAGTCACGAACGTCACCCTGGACATGCTCTATTGCGGCGGCGAGCGGATGGTGGCGGATTCAAAGATCGACGAGAAACGCCTTGTGGTCCTGATGGAGATGAGCTTGAAGAACCTCATGCCGTCCGACAAAGTCGACCACGAGGACTTCATGGCGCGCGTCGATATTCTGGGCGCGTTGGGGCATCCGGTGATGATTTCCAACTTCTCAGCTTCCTATCGTCTCACCGGATATTTGCGGCGGTACACGAAACTGCCCATTGGCTACGTCATGGGGCTGGGAACGCTACGGAGTATTTTTCGCGAGGAGTTCTACGCCGATTTAAGCGGTGGAATTCTGGAGGCGCTCGGGCTGCTGCTGCAGGGGGACACGGCGCTCTACGTCTATCCGATGTGGGATGCCGCCGCCAAAACCCAGGTCAGCGCTGAAAACGACGTCGTCGCCCAAAACTTGCAGTACCTTTACCAGCACTTGCTCGAAAACAAACGGATCTGTTCCCTGCCGGTATTCGACCCCGTGGATCTGCCCATCATGCCCGCCGAAATCCTGCAACGCATCAAATCGGGCGATCCGACGTGGGAGAAGTACGTCCCTCCGCCCGTCGCCGAACGGATTCGTGCGGACAGGCTTTTCGGATTTAACGCCTGAACTACTTCCTCGCCGCCACCACCATCTCCAGCAATCGCCTTATGCCCCACAACCTCCGTTTGGGGAGGGGACGCCGCCTCTCCGGTAAGCGTCCGTCAGCCGCGTCTGAGCCAATACAAACAGCAAGTAGCGCAGGAGGATCCACTCATTCTACAGGTAGGTTGACTGTGTTATCCTCAGCCCTGATTAGGAGTCTTTTCCATGGAACGCAAAACCGCCGCGGACTTTCCGCAAGAGCTTTTGAACCTGTTCGACAAGTACGTCCACGGCGACATTGACCGCCGCGGCTTTCTCGAAGGCGCCCAGCGCTACGCCACCGGCGGCGTCACCGCGGCCATGCTGTTCGAAAGCCTGAAGCCCAACTACGCCTGGGCCCAGCAAATCCCCAAGGACGACGCCCGCATCAACGCCGAATACGCCACCGTCCCTTCGCCTCAGGGCAACGGCAGCATCAAGGGCTATCTCGTCCGACCCGCCACGGCCGGCAAAGCGCCCGGCGTCCTCGTCGTTCATGAAAATCGCGGCCTGAATCCATATATCGAAGACGTCGCCCGCCGCCTCGGAACCGCCGGATTCGTCGCCTTCGCACCCGACGGCTTGACCAGCGTTGGCGGCTATCCGGGCAACGATGAGGCCGGCGGGAAGCTATTCGGCACCGTCGATCGCGCCAAAATGGCCGAAGATTTCATTGCCGCCGCGAATTGGCTGAAAGGCCGCGAAGATTGCACCGGAAAACTCGGCGCAGTCGGCTTCTGTTTCGGCGGCGGTGTCTGTAACATGCTCGCCGTTCGCCTCGGCGCCGAACTTTCCGCCGCCGTCCCTTTCTATGGCGCGCAAGCCACCGCCGCCGACGCCGCTAAAATAAAGGCCTCGCTGATGCTCCAATACGCCGAACTCGACACGCGGATCAACGGCGGCTGGCCGGCCTATGAAGCAGCGCTGAAGGCCAATAAAGTCACTTACTCAGCGTATATCTATGAAAAGACCAATCACGGTTTCCATAACGACACCACCCCCCGCTACGACGAAGCCGCGGCAAAGCTCGCCTGGACCAGAACGCTCGACTTCTTCAAAACGCACTTAAAGAGCTAAACGCGCCCCGGCACAACATACGGAGCCCGATAGGGGCGGGTCAGCATCGCATCCGCCTCTTTGTCATTCACGAATCGAACCTTCTCCGGATCGAAACGCAATTCACGCCCCAATCGGTACGCTATATTCCCTAAGTGGCAAAGCGCCGTCGAGAGATACGTCTCCTCAATTTCAGCGTGCAGCAACTTCGGATTCCGCGCGCGAATCGCATCGGCGAAATTGGCGAAATGGTCCAGATTCTTCGGCGACTCCACCTCCGGCTCCATCGTCTTATTCCGCCCCAGCCGGATCTGGAACTGCCCGTCGGCCTTCATGTGCATGTGGCCCTTCGTCCCGAAAAAGTCCCAGGACATCGGCTCGGTGGTATACAGCCCGCGAAGCTGCCCAACCATCGTCGCGCCGTCGGCGAAGGTCCATGTCACGTTCTGCGTATTCGGCGTTTCCGCCTGATCCTTGTACCCGAATCGCCCGCCCGTCGACCGCACCGCCACCGGCAGCTTCTGTCGCATCCCCCAACGCAAAATATCGATCATGTGGATCCCGTTGTTACCCAGTTCCCCGTTGCCGAAATCCCAGAACCAGTGCCAGTTATAGTGGACTAAGTTCTCATGATACGGCCGCATCGGCGCCGGCCCCACCCACTTATCCCAATTCAAATTAGCCGGCGGCTCTTTCACCGGTTTGAATCCGATCGAATCGCGCGTCCCCGGAAAGAAAAAGTTCCCCTGATAGATATCGCCGATCACGCCCGCGTGCAGCAGTTCCACCGCCTTGCGCCAACGCCCCCACCACCGCCGCTGCGTCCCGCCCGCCGCCACGCGATTGTATTTCCGCGCGGCTTCCACTAGCTTCTGCCCTTCGAAGATGTTATGCGAAACCGGCTTCTCCACATATACATCCTTGCCCGCCTGCATCGCCCAGATCCCCGCCAGCGCGTGCCAATGATTCGTCGTCGCGATCGTCACCGCGTCAATCGACTTATCGTCAAACACCCGCCGCATGTCCGATTCAATAATCGGCCGCTTCCCGGTCTTCTGGAAGATAACCTGCGAAGCCGCCTCGGCGCGAGCCCCGTCCACTTCCACCAGCGCCGCGATCTCCACATTGGCAACCGGCAGTATCTCTTTGATATGCGCCGACCCGCGGGAACCCACGCCCACAATGGCGAGGCGCACACGGTCATTCGCCTGAGCCGCAAAGGCGGCCGAAGAAGAGGCAAGGAGAAAAGTACGGCGTCCGGTTTCTGACATGGTTAAGAGCATTCTACGCCACGCGCGCGACCTTGGCGCGACCAGCCCATTTTATTCCCTCGGAAAGCCAAACCACGCTGCTCGCCGTCCCGGCCGCCAACAGCCAATCGCCCCCCCGTAACGCCACCGTGCTAAACGCGATCTGAAGCACCGGAACATAGAGCACCAGCCCATGCAAAAACACCGACAAAATCGTCGCCCCCCACAGCCAGCGATTCCCCCAAATTCCAACAAATACGCTCTGTTCATCCGACCGGCAATTAAACGCGTTGAACACTTGAAACAGCACCAGCGTCGTAAACGCCATCGTCCGCCCATAAGCCAATTCGCCGGTGCCCGCGATCCATCCTCCCGGCAGCGACGCATCGAAAACCAGCAATGTTCCCGCCGCCATCGCCATTCCGATAATCCCAATTCCATACAACATTCGCCCGTTGATCACGCCCTCCGTCCGCGGCCTTGGCCCCCGCGTCATCAGGTCCGGGCTTGCCGGATCCATCCCCAAGGCCAGCGCCGGCGCGCCATCGGTTACTAAGTTGATCCATAAGATTTGCGTTGCCAATAACGGTAGGACAAACTCCTCGCCCGCCGCAAGACCCATCGGACCAGCCAGCACCACGCCCAGAAAGACAGTTAGCACCTCACCCATGTTAGAAGATAGTAAGAAGCGCAGAAATTTCCGGATGTTATCGAACACCGCGCGCCCCTCCTCCACCGCCGCGACAATCGTCGCGAAATTGTCATCGGTCAATATGATATCCGACGCCTCCTTGGAGACATCCGTACCCGTGATCCCCATCGCAATGCCGATATCGGCGGCCTTCAGCGAGGGCGCATCGTTCACTCCGTCGCCCGTCATGGCGACCACCGCGCCCGTCTTCCGCAGGGCCTTCACAATCAGCAGTTTGTGCGCCGGGTTCACCCTCGCAAACACCGCCGCTCCGCCCACGTTCGCCTCGGTGATTCCATCCAACTCGGCACCCGTTATCACCCGCGTGTCTTCGGTAATTCCCACTTCCCGCGCAATCGCCAGCGCCGTAGCCGGATGGTCGCCGGTGATCATGATCGGTCGAATTCCAGCCATTCTCGCTTTCGCCACCGCCGCCGCGGCTTCAGCCCTGGGCGGGTCGATCATTCCGATAATTCCGACAAAACACAGCCCTTTTTCCTCTTTCCCCGCCCCTGTCGCCACTCCCAGCGTTCGCATCGCCGTCGCCGCCAAAGCTTCGTTGGCGGCCACAATCTCCGCACGGCGAACATCCGTCAACGGCCTTTCCTCCGCCCCAACCAACTCTGAGACGCACAAGTCGAGAACAGTCTGCGGCGCGCCCTTGGCGAACAATACTTCGCCCCCCTCGCCCGTGTGTACCGTGCTCATTCGCTTCCGCTCCGATGTGAACGGCGATTCGCTCACACGCGGATACTGAACCCGCAACGCGCCCTGCTTCATCCCCGCCTTCTCCGCCGCCACCACCAGCGCGGCCTCCGTCGGATCACCGTGAACTGTCCATTTCCCCTCTTGCTCCACTAACTCGGAGTTATTCGCCAGCCCCGCCGCCAAAAGTAACTTCGTCGCCTCTTCACGAACAGTTCCGCTCGCCTGTAACTCGCCTCCCGGCGCATATCCGATCCCCGTCAGTTCCGCTCGTCCGGACGCGGTAACAACCGCCCGCGCCGTCATTTCATTTCGAGTCAGTGTGCCCGTCTTATCGGATGCAATTACTGTAGCCGAGCCGAGCGTCTCCACCGCCGGCAATTTCCGCACAATCGCGCCGCGCTTCGCCATCCGCGTCACGCCCATCGCCAACACCACCGTCACCACCGCCGCCAGCCCCTCCGGCGCCGCCGCCACCGCCAACGCCACCCCGAATAGCAGGATCTGCATCACTTGCCGGATATCGTGAACGCCGTTCAACAACAGCAGCGTGCCCGACACCAGCGCCGCAATCACCAACACGACGGCCCCTAACTGCTTCCCCAGCCGATCCAGTTCCCCCTGTAGCGGCGTCTTCTGTTCCGTCGTGGTTTGCAGCATCCCTGCTATCCGGCCTAACTCGGTCTTCATTCCCGTCGCCGTAACCACCGCCCGCCCGTGCCCGCCGCTCACAGCCGTCCCCGAAAACACCATATTCCGCCGGTCCCCCAGCGCCGCCTCCGGATCCACCGCCTCCATCGACTTCGCTACAGGAGCGCTTTCTCCCGTTAACGACGCCTCCAACGTGTGCAACTCGACACACTCCACTAACATCGCGTCCGCCGCCACCGCATCGCCTTCCGCAATCACCAGCAGATCCCCAGGCACCAAATCCCGGCTCGGTATCCGCCGCGGACTGCCATTGCGCACCGCTGTTACCTCCGGCGTCGCCATCGCCCGAAGCGCCGCCATCGCCCGCTCCGCCTTTCCCTCCTGCACCAGCCCCAACGTCGCGTTCATCGCCACAATCGTTAAAATCACCAACGATTCGTATGGCCACGTCGCCTCCCGTTCCACATACCACACCACTGCCGAAACCACCGCCGCGCCCACCAGCAGCATCACCAGCACATCCCTAAACTGCGCCGCCAATCGCCGCCAAAATGGAATGTCCCCGGTGGCTTCCAGTTCGTTCCACCCAAACTCCAACCGTCGCGCCGCCACTTCGGAGTCGTTCAAACCCGCCTGCGAAACCGCTTCCGCGCCGCCACCGCCCCCTACCGAGCCGCGACCGTCAGGGAGCGGTTTTTCCGGTCCGCGCATTAGTAGGGCCACTTCCAATCGAGAATCTCCGGCAGGTCATCGCCATATTCCACAATGTAGCGCTTATGCTCGGCTAACTTGTCGCGCAGGAACTGTTGCGCGTGCCCAGCTACGTTCCTTAGCCGCGGCACTCGATCTATCACATCGCCCGCCAAATGAAAACGGTCCAAGTCATTCAGAACAGTCATGTCAAATGGTGTCGTCGTCGTGCCTTCCTCCTTGAAGCCCCTCACGTGTATGTTTGAGTGATTCTGCCGCCGGTAAGTCAGCCGGTGAATCAGAGTCGGGTAACCATGAAATGCAAATATCACCGGTTTGTCCGTCGTGAAAATAGAGTCAAACTCGCGATCACTCAACCCATGCGGATGCTCCGATGCCGGCTGCAACGTCATCAGATCCACAACATTGACAACTCGAACCCGCAATCCCGGTACATGCTGCCGCAGCAAATCCACTGCCGCCAGCGTTTCCAGCGTCGGCACATCGCCCGCGCAAGCCATCACGGCGTCCGGCTCCTGCCCCGCATCGTTGCTCGCCCAACCCCAGATTCCCACCCCCGCCTCGCAATGCCGCGCCGCCGCCTCCATGTCAAGCCACTGCAGTTGCGGCTGCTTGCCGGCCACAATCACATTGATATAGTTCCGGCTCCGCAGGCAGTGATCCGTCACCGAAAGCAGGGTATTCGCATCGGGCGGCAGGTAGACACGCACGATGCCCGCCTTCTTGTTCACAGCGTGATCGATGAACCCCGGATCCTGGTGGCTGAATCCATTGTGATCCTGCCGCCAAACGTGCGACGTCAGTAGATAAGTCAACGATGCAATCGGCCGCCGCCATGGTATCTCGCCGCACACTTTCAGCCATTTCGCGTGTTGATTGAACC
>SHUN01000050.1 GCA_009697495.1 Bryobacterales bacterium
CCGGAACATTGGCTTGGTTCGGCCAGGTTTAGCCTTCCGTTCCACGAAGAGAGCAAGCTGCTTGCGCAAGAACAGGTTCTCGGCGACAAGCGCCGACCGAGAACAGACCAGTAATCGAAGGAATGTCAGCAAGTCTGCATTCTACAGAGACTTGCGTGCGCCTGGGAAGCGCCGGATCGAATTATTGCGGAGCACAGGAACGGCGACGACCAATTCAAAAGGGTACCAACAATCAGGCTGAAAACAAACTTAGTAAAGGAGGGCCGCAGCGGTTCAAAAAACTGGTCGCGCTGATCCAGCAAAAACGACGCGTAGCTGTGCGCCCACGAGAATGGGACGTACCCGTGATATTTGCGCAATGCCCGGCTGGCCTCTTCGAATCCAACGGCTCTCTGCCGCAGTGTTTTGTTCTCCCGGTGCATTCGCGAATTGGCCAGTAACGCATCAATCTTCATCAACTCGCGGCTTTGCGCCAGACGCAACCACAACTCGTAGTCAAAGGCGACCTGATACTCCGTGTTAAAACCGCCTAACTCCCTCAGAATTTCAGTTCGAAGGAAACACGCCGGTTGGCAAATATAGCAGGACTGCCCCAGCGTTTCCTTATGGAATGGCTCGGTAGGATAGTTGTCGATCCGCTTGCCAGTGTCATCGATCCAGTACGCGTTCCCGTAGACACCTGCCAACTTAGGATGGTTTCCCAACCAATGCGCCGCCGTCCGTACAGCCCCGGGAAAGTAGGTGTCATCCGCGTTGATGTAGGCAAACATTTCGCCTCTGGCTACCGCCAACCCTTTTCCCAACGCCTCCGCCACACCGCTGTCCGGCTCCACAATCAACCGCATCCGGCCGGGGTTCTTCGCCACAAATTCGCAGATCACTTCGGCCGTCCGGTCCGTCGAACCGCCGTCCACCAGAATGTATTCCAAATTCGGATAGTCCTGCGACAACACGCTTTCGATCGTTTTCGAAATATAGGACTCCATGTTTAAACAGGGAGTGAGGATCGTTACTAAAGGGTAATTCGATTCCATCGCCGGTAATCTCGCAAAACGTCCAATCAGTAGATCAAATCTCGGCTCACAAATTCACCTTGGCAGGATTTGTTTCCCCAAAGTTGGCATTCGGATGTTCAGCATGGCCGTTTTTAGCATCAAATTCCGGCTCTCGCGTCGCTAAAAAGTGCGACATCATCACTATAACACCGAGAAATGCTTTTTTGTTCGAAATAAATCTTTGCTCTCAACACATTACGGATAAGTGACGGCCCCCCATCCGAAGGTGCCTCCCATCCGGCCCCGCTGGCGATTGTTCTCCTTGACACGGCGCTCCCGGATTTCTATCCTGGAGTTGAGTGCAACTGACTTTCAACAAGCGTGCAGACTCCCCGGACGGGTCCCCTCTAAATTCAGGGAATTCGCTTGCCGATCTGCGCTGTGGACAGGCGGCGGTCATTGAGCTCCTGAACGTGCCGGAGGACTTGGGCCGACGATTAATGGAGCTTGGCTTCTTTCCCGGCAGTGAGGTCGTGGCCGCTGGCTGCGCGCCCGGCGGCGATCCCCGTGTTTACCGCGTCGATGGCGCCGAAATCGCCTTGCGCAAAGAAACCGCCAGCCTTTTGAAGATACAGGCTGGATCGATTCGAACAGAGAACCCGGCAAAGAGTCCCTCGAGCCGGCCATGAGCGCGGGGAACTCCTGCCACGACCTGGCCTCGGATCGCCCCTCTAACACCGGCGGCCGTCGGCATTACGTCGCTCTGGTCGGCCCGCCGAATGCCGGCAAAACGACGCTCTTCAATCGATTGACCGGACTCCGCCAGAAAGTCGCCAACTTCCCAGGCGTCACGGTCGAGTATCACATTGGCAAGGCCCGCGCCACCGGCGGCCGTGAGGTTTTCCTGATCGATCTTCCTGGGATCTACAGCCTCCAGCCGCGATCGGAAGACGAGGAAGTCACTCGCGATGTCCTCATCGGCAAAAAGCCGGACCTCGGCCAGCCTGACGCCGTCGTGCTCATCCTCGATGCCACTAACTTGCATCGCCAACTTCTGCTCGCCGCTCCTATCCTCGACCTCGGCCTTCCCACTCTCGTCGTCCTTAACATGGCCGATGACCTCGCCGCACGCGGCGGCAGCGTCGACCCGGCCGCCCTCGCCGCTCAACTGGGAAGCCCCGTCGCGCTGATCAGCGCCGCCACCGGCGCTGGTGTCGAAAAAGTACTACAGTTTCTCGAAGGAAGCGTCGCCCGTCCCCTCGCCGCCGCCAAGCGCGTCGAACTCCCCATTCTGCAGGACCTCCCCGGCTGCCGCCGCTGGGCCGGACAAATCGGCCGCCAAAGTGGTTACACTGCTCCGGCCCCGCCCCTTTGGACACGGCGGCTCGACGCAGTTTTCCTCCATCCCTATATCGGCCCGTTCACTTTTCTCGCCGTCGTCGTCGCTGTTTTCCAGACCATTTTCAGCGGCGCCAAGCCGTTGATGGATGGGGTTGAAAACGTCATTGCCACCTCCGGCAACTGGATCGGCGCCGCACTCCCCGATGGCCTCGTGCGCGGTTTTCTCATTGATGGCATCTGGGCCGGCGTCGGCTCTGTGCTCATCTTCCTTCCACAAATCCTCCTTCTCTTCCTGTTCATTGGTGTACTCGAAGACTCCGGCTATCTGGCCCGCGCGGCACTCATCGCCGACCGCACGATGTCGCTCGTGGGACTCCAGGGCAAGGCCTTCATCCCCCTCTTGTCGGCCTATGCCTGCGCCATTCCCGCCATCATGGCCACCAGAACCATTGAGAACAAACGCGACCGCCTGGCCACCATTCTCATCGCCCCTTTCATGACCTGCTCGGCTCGCTTGCCGGTTTACTTGTTGATCATCGCCGCCTTTATTCCTGATCGCCCGCTGCTCGGACCCCTGCTAAGCACCCAAACCGCCGCCATGCTGGGGCTGTACCTCCTGGGCTTCCTGGCCGCTATCGCCACGGCCCAACTGCTACGTTCCACGGTGCTCCGCCGCCAGCAAAGTGTCTTTGTCCTCGAACTGCCTCCCTACCGCATGCCCAATATCCGCTCACTCGGGCTGCGTCTCTATGATCGCGCTGTGGTCTTCCTCAAACGTGCCGGCACCGTCATCCTTCTGGTCTCGGCCTGCCTCTGGGTTCTTGCGCACCTGCCCTACGAAAACGGCCAACCCGCAAAGCTCGAGCAAAGCTACGCCGGCCAGATCGGCCATTTCGTGGAACCCGCCATCCGGCCTTTGGGCTTTAACTGGAAGATCGGTGTCGGTCTCATTACTTCATTCGCCGCCAGGGAAGTCATCATCGGCACCCTCGGCACAATCTATGGCATCGAAAACGCCGACAAAGACAATGTCTCCCTCCAGCAAGCTCTCCGCCAGGACCTTTCTCCCGCCGCCGCCGCCGCCCTTCTCGTCTTTTTTGCCTTCGCCATGCAGTGCTTTTCCACCGTCGCCGTCGTCCGCAGAGAGACCGGCAGTTGGTTTTGGCCCTCGGTGCAATTTATTTACATGACGGCTTTCGCTTATCTATCCGCATGGGGTACTTACCTGTTTCTGAACCGTTAGCCCCCCCATGCGCGTACGGCAATACGCACCCGCGCTCAAGATTGCGAATCCATCATTGACCGTGTGCGGGAGTACTACAACTGCCGCGCCGGTCTCTCAGCCGGTTAAGTACGGAGCACTAACGAATCCAGCGTTCCATTGGAGCCTTCCCCATCAATCGCAAGACTTCAATCCTGCGACCCGTGCGTGCTTTTGCTTTCGCCTTCTTACTCTCCGCCGCAACCTGGGCACTGCCGAGTTTCTCGGTCATCTTCCATGACGAACTGGATTCGCAAAACAACAACGATGTTATCGGCGATCCCGATTTCTTCGATATCCACTACCTCAAACTGGCCGACAGCAATGGCAACACGCTTCAGGCCGACATTCGTTTCAATTTCGGCGGCGGCGTCAGCAGCACGTTCCCCACGCGGAGCGCCCAGACCGCGCTTGGCAACCCATCCGGCAACGACCGTCCGGCGGCGCAAGTCTGGGCCAGCCCCACCGGCGCCCAGCTCCTCTCCACAGGCAGCAGCAGCATCGCCACGGTAAACGGCGTCGGCATACATCTTCCTCCCAGCCTCTTCCTGCCGCTCAGGGACAACATGACGTCTACTTCGCCGCCGCCACGTGCGGTAATGACGCCGTTCCGCCCTCCGGCGTCCCCGAACCCGGCGCTTCAACCGGGCGGCACCGGGCTCACGGCGACGTTTCGACCGTCCCAACCGCCGGTGAATAGGGTCAGCAACACCCTACGTGATAAAGTGGGAATTGCGCCGGTCCAGCGCAATCCTGACCCACATTCTCACCATGCACAACGTAATCATCATCGGCTCCGGCTGCGCCGGGAATACGGCCGCCATTTATACCGCTCGCGCTTCCCTGAAACCGCTCGTCATTGGCGGCCTCGAGCCCGGCGGGCAGCTATCGATTACGTCGGAAGTGGAGAATTTCCCCGGCTTCCCGGAGGGCGTCCTGGGCCCGCAACTGGTGGAGAACATGAAGTTGCAAGCGGAGAAATTCGGCGCCGAATTCCGCCACGGCACAGTGGATGAGGCGATTCTCACAGAGCGTCCATTCCGCCTCAAAATTGACGGTGTGTGGGTTGAAACCCGTACGCTAATCGTCGCCTCCGGCGCTTCCGCCCGGTGGCTCGGACTCCCCAATGAGCAGAAGTTGATCGGCAAGGGCGTCAGTTCCTGCGCCACCTGTGACGGCTTCTTCTACCGCGAAAAGGAGATCATGGTGATCGGCGGTGGTGACTCCGCCATGGAGGAAGCTAATTTCCTCACTCGCTTCGGCAAAAGAGTCACGCTTGTCCACCGCAGCGACCAATTCCGCGCCTCCAAGATCATGCTCGACCGAGCGGTTGCCAACCCAAAGATCGACATGATTCTCAACACCGTCGTTGACGATATCTACGACATCACCCAAGGCTCGGTCACCGGCGTTCGCCTCCGGAATCTCGTTACCGGCGAGGCGTATGATCGCGCTGTCGACGGTTTTTTCGTTGCCATCGGACATATCCCCAACACGAAGTTCCTCAACAACCAGATCACGCTCGACGAAGATGGGTATATCGTCTCTCAAGGCGGCGCGCGCACGAACATCACGGGCGTCTTCCATGCTGGCGACGTCCAGGATCGCACGTATCGACAGGCCATCACCGCCTCCGGCGCCGGCTGCATGGCCGCCATGGAAGCGGAGCGATTCCTCGAAGCCGAAGGCCACTGACTCACGTCCCGCAATAGCTGAAAGCATACGGTGGGTCCCAATCGAGCAAGTGTCTGAGGGCGTCTATCCGGCGATTTCTAAAGATTTTACCGGATTGGCAGCGGAAGGGCGCGCTGTGGCGGAGACGCTGGAGATGGCCCGGGATGTCGCGAAGAAGTGAATCGAGGCCACGCGGGACCGCCTGCTCGTGGCTGGAACCTGACAGGGAAGGCTCGCCAGTTTCCGGTATCGCGTCGTTGTGCGCGGCCTCGGCCGCCTCGGTTTTCTGTTCGACCGGCCAGAGGCGGGAAGGACGATCCTCCTCGGGTCCAGGAGACAGTTCAGTCTTCCTTATGAATCTGCTGGGCGAGGTAATTGCCTTCGCCGACTTCGGACATCATGTGGAGCTGGGCTTCGAGCCAGTCGACGTGGTGTTCCTCGTCGACGAGGATCTTCTCGAAGAGATCGCGCGAGCCGTTGTCGTGGGCGGCGGTGGCGCAGGCGATGGCCTTGTTCAAACGAATTACGGCCTGGAGTTCGAGCCCAAGATCGTTTTGGAACTGTTCCTTCACCGTCTTGCCGATGGAGAGGGTGAATAGCTCGCTCATGTTGGGGGTTCCGTCCAGAAAGAGGAGCCGCTCGATGAGGGCTTCGGCGTGGCGCATCTCGTCGATGGACTCTTTGCGGGTGTAGTTCGCCAGCTTCAGGTAGCCCCAGTTTTCCATCATTTCAGCGTGAAGGAAATACTGGTTGATGGCCGTGAGTTCAGCTTTCAAACACTCATTGAGGTAGGCGATGACTTCGTCGTTGCCGCGCATGTTTGCATTGTATCAGGGACTCCCATGGCAAACTGAGAAGGATGGCAGTCACGGCAAGTCTACCCAACGCGCGTGTATTGATCGCAGATGACGAGGAGTCCCAGCGGAACGGGCTGGCGAGCATGATTCGGAGTTGGGGGTTCGGCGCCGACACGGCGGCGGACGGACAGGAAGCGCTGGAGAAACTGCTGGCTGAACCGATATCGGTATTGATCACCGATTTGAAGATGCCGCGGATGGATGGATTTGAACTGCTGCGGCGGCTTCCGTCGGAGAACATCCAGGTACCGGTGATTGTATTAACGGCGTTTGGGAATATTGAGACGGCGGTTTCGACGATGCATGAGTTGGGCGCGTTTTGGTTCCTGGAGAAACCGATACAAGCCAGCGTGCTGCGGGTGTTGCTGGAGCGGGCGATGACGCAGGCGCGGCTGGCCGAAGAAGCGAAGCGGTTGCAGCGGCAGTTGAGCCAGAGCGGGACGATGGGACAGATGACGGGCGGGTCGGCGGGAATGCGGCAGATTTTCTCGCTGGTGGAACAGGTGGCGCCGTCGAAGGCGGCGGTGCTGATTACGGGGGAGTCTGGGACGGGTAAGGAGTTGGTTGCCCGCGCGCTGCACTCGCTCTCGCCGCGGGCGAACGGGCCGTTTATGGCGTTGAATTGCGCGGCGATGCCGGAATCGTTGATTGAGAGTGAATTGTTCGGGCATGAGAAGGGTGCGTTCACCGGGGCGGTGGAACGGCGGGCGGGGTGTTTTGAGCTGGCACAACACGGGACGCTGTTGCTGGATGAGATTGGCGACATGCCGTTGAACACGCAGGCGAAGCTGCTGCGGGTATTGGAAGATTCGCGCGTGCGGCGGCTGGGCGCGAGGGCAGAGACATTAGTGGACGTCCGTGTGTTGGCGTCAACGAACAAGAACCTGGCGGAGGCGATCAGGAAAAACCAGTTCCGGGAGGACCTGTTTTACCGGCTGAATGTATTTGAGCTCCATCTGCCGCCGCTGCGGGAGCGGGTGGAGGACGTGCCGTTACTGGCGCGGACACTGTTGGAGGAGCTGAATCGGAAGCATGGGACGCAGGTGACAGAAGTTGCGCCGGAGGCGATGGACCTGCTGTGCCAGCACCGTTGGCCGGGGAATGTGCGGGAGTTACGGAACGCGTTGGAGAGGGCGGTAATCCTGGCTGGGGAGGGGACGGTGCTGTCGCGCCATCTGCCGCCGGCCGTAGTTCCGGCGAGTGCGCGGGAGACGCCGGCGGAGGCGAGTGACGATTTTCTGGTGTTGCGGGCGGGAACGACGATCGACGACGCGGAGCGAGCGCTGGTGCGGCGGACGCTGATCATGACCAAGGGCAACAAGACACGGGCGGCGGAAGTGCTGGGGATTAGCTTGAAGACGCTGTTCAACAAATTAAAGGGGTACGATGGGGCTGAGCGGGTGGGATAGCGATTGGCATTCCACTTGCTTGAAGAGGGCAAAGCACAGTGTTCTTAACCTATAAGCTCTCGTTGAAAGCGCGGCTGCAGATTGCCACGCTGGTGCTGGTGCTGACGCTGGTGTTTTTCCTGGCGGGATTGAATCTGCAGCGGTCGTTGCAGCAGACGTTTCTGGATGTGCAGTATCGGGCGCAAACGAACGCGACGATGATGCGGGACTTCCTGTTGCAGCGCATTGATGACCGGGTGATGACGAAGCGGCCACCCCCGAAGGACCTGGAAGAGACCAAGCTGGTGTGGCGGAGGATACTGCAGGAGGATTTGCTGATTCCGCGACTATTGCAAAAGGCGTTGGCGAGTTCGACGCTGGTGGCGGATATTCTGATCACGGGGCAGGATGGGGTGGTGTTGACTGCGCCAAATCCGGCGCATTCGGGGGGCACGGCGCCGAATTTGCCGGACTACGTGGAATGGCAAAAACGACCGATCGCATCGCGTGTATGGGAAATATTTACCAAGAACCAGGACTATGCGATCCGGATACCGTTGGCGGCAGAGGGAGAGGACCAGGAACTTTTTACCATTCGGATCATAACGAGCAATGCATTGGTGCGGGACGCGGTACTGCCGGAGGTTGCGGAAGTCGGGTACGTTTCGTTGCTGGTGATAGCTGCATCCATCTTTTATGCGCTGTTGTTTTCGAACTTGACTCTGCGGCCGTTGGCACGGGTGGGCGAGACGATCGATCGAATCGCGGCGGGGGAGTTTTCGGCCGATCCGCTGAGGCAGAGGGGGGAAAGCCAGGAGTTCGCCGACTTGCAATCGAAGCTGGGCTTGCTGGGGCGGCAGGTGAAGGGGGCCAGGCAGGACGCCGTCCAGTTGCGGGGGAAGATTGACCAGTTGTTGGAGCGGATGGAGGAAGTGGTGCTGTTGTTCGATGAGGATGAACGGCTGATCATGGCGGGGCGACCGGCGGAACGGATGTTCCAAATGAAGCGGGCGGAGCTGATGGGAATGCATGTAGAGGATCTGTTTTCGGATCGGTCGCCGATAGGAGCGTCGATCCGGACGGCGGTACAGTTCCGTAAACCGATGACAGACATGCTGGTCCGGCATCGATCGAGGAGCGGGGACGAGGGGAACTACCTGCTGAGCGTGGACTGGAGCGGAGACCAGATGCTGGTTACGTTGCGGGACGCGGAATCGAGAAAGGCGCTGGCGTCGCATTTAGACCTTTCGTCCCGACTGGCGGCAATCAGCCGGTTGACAGGTGGTGTGGCGCATGAGATCAAGAATCCGCTGAATGCGATTGCGATTAACTTGGAAGTTCTGCGCTCGCGGTTATCGGGCGATAAAGACGGGCCCAAGGCGGAAGTGGATGTGATAGCGCGGGAGATATCGCGGCTGGACCGGGTGGTGAAGACGTTCTTGAATTTCACGAGGCCGGTGGAGGTGAACTTAACGGCGCTGGATGTGGGGGCGACGCTGCGGGAAATCGGGGAGTTGGTGGCAGAGCAGGCATCGAGGAACCGGGTGGAGCTGGCGGTGTTTACGCCGGAAGGACGGGCGGAAGCGTGGGCGGATCCGGATTTGTTGAAGCAGGCGATGTTGAACATGGTAGTGAATGGGATTGAGGCGATGCCGGACGGCGGCACACTGTATTTGCGGCTGTTGCCGGGGATGGACACGATTACAGTGGAGATAGAAGACAGAGGGCCGGGAATCCCGGAAGCGGCGCGGGAAAAAGTATTTCAGTTGTACTTTACGACGAAGCCGAACGGCAGCGGAATTGGTCTGGCGGTGGCGTATCAGGCGGTACAATTGATGGGCGGAACACTGGCGATGCGATCCCAGCCGGGGCATGGAACCCTGTTCCGGATTGTGCTGCCAGGGGTGGCGGAAGAAGAACAATTTGAGGGGACGGCGGAAGGGCTGCCGGCGGTGGAGAACGCCTGATACGGCTGACGGGTTTCCTTGCTTTGCTGTTGCTGCTCGGCGGGTGCGGTCCATTCCGTAGGGCGAAAATGCCGCCGCCGGGGCCGACTCCTGCGCGCATACCGGATCAAGTGGCGAGTTTAGCGCCAGCGCCGCCGCCGAAGAATTTGTCGGCGCCTCCGGCGATTGGGGGGGCGACGGAAGCAAATCCGGCAGCTCCAAGCGCGGTGGGGCTGCCGACGGCGAAACCGCCACGGCCCGCGCGGCGGGAAACGCCGCCGGTAAAACGGGCGGCTACTCGGGCTCCGGCGGTGGTTGCGCCCTCGGGACCGTTGGAGGCAACGGCGCCGGAACTGCCGCCATACCGGCTGGGGGAATTACGAACGGCGGATGAGAAAGAGAGGCTGCGACGAGAGACGGGCGGGCGGATCGGACAATGCGCGACGGCCTTATCGGCGGTGGAGGGACGTGTATTGACGGCGGTGCAGGCGGAAAGGGTGAACCGTGTTCGGACGTTCGCGCAACAGGCGCGGGAGACGATGGACAAGGATCCGGGCGAGGCGAGGAGTTTTGCCGCGAAGGGGAGGACGTTTGCGGAGGCGCTGTTGGCGGAGTTGAAATAAAAGAACCGGCGCAGCCTTGGGAGGGTGCGCCGGTGAGTAGATTAAGGTTGGTTTTTTACAGCGACTTGGCGATGGCGGAGGCTGCCTTCGCGCCGGCGGGGAGGGTGTAAACCTTTACCTCGACGCGACGGTTCTGCATGCGACCCTTGCTGGTTTTGTTGTCGCCCACCGGCTTCACACTGCCGACGCCGAGCAACTGGATGCGGCGAAGGGGGACGTTGTGTTCGGCGGAGAGATAGCGAGCCACGGTCAGCGCGCGGCGTTGGCTAAGTTCCTGGTTGTAGTTGGCGTCACCGACCGTGTCGGCAAAGCCCTGGACTTCGATGACAAACTTCTTCTGGTCTTTCACGGTGTTCGCGAAGCCATCGAGCTTTTCGCGCATGTCCTTCGTTAGTTCGGATTTATTGAAAGAGAACGTGATGTTCTCAGCGCGGGACATCTGGTAGTTGTCGAGGTTCTCATAGAGACCATCGATGGATTTACCGAACTGGGTTTCCACTTCGCCGATGCGCGTCAAGGACTTTTCGGCGAGGGTATTGGCGCCATCAGCGCGTAGACCGGCGGCGACGGCTTTGCCATCGGCGACGACAGCTTTGCCATCGGCGGTGGTTGCCATGGATTTGGCGAGCTTAGCTTCCCGTTCAGCTCCGCTGGCGATTTCGGTGGTTTGGGATAACTGTTTTTCAAGGGCGTCAACGTCGGCCTCGGACTGGGTGGCCCGTTTTTCGACGGCTCCGACGCGGTTCTCGACTGGCGCAATGGATGCCCGGACGTGGCGCTTGGTGGCGCACGCGGTGGAAAATAGCAGGAGTCCCGCTACCGCCGTACTTAGGA
>SHUN01000051.1 GCA_009697495.1 Bryobacterales bacterium
GGGCTGCAACAAATCGTGCGCGGACTTAGCTCCAACAAGCACCAAGCGCTCTCGGGCCTCACCCTCACCGCCAAAGCCCTCTACACGGTGCTGCTGTGGAAAATCACCGGCCGCCCGTTAATCGTCGTCACCGACGGAGCCAAGGAAGCCGAACTGCTTCTGGAAGCCATCCGTACATTTTTTGAAATCATCGCCGGCGGCCAGCAAATGCAACCGCCGCAAATGATCCCCGCGCTCGACGTACTCCCGTCACAAGCCCTATCCCCTCACGGCGAAATCAGCGCCGAGCGCGCCGTCGGCCTTTGGCGATTGGCCTCGCGCCGCGCGACCATCACCGTCACTCCCATCGGCAGCGCCCTCGCCCGGACTTACCTCGCCGCCCAATATCGCCACCTCGCCCTGGAACTTCGCACGACCGAAGACATCGGCATGGACGACCTCTCCGAACATCTGCGCCGCATCGGCTACGAACAGCGCGAACCGGTGGAACGCATCGGCGAATTCTCCGTCCGCGGCGGCATCATCGACATCTTCCCCGCCGAAAGCGCGCAGCCCATTCGCATCGAACTCTTCGGCGACACGATTGAGGAAATGCGCCGTTTCGACGTGCAAACGCAGCGCTCCGTGCTCAAGGTCCATGCCGCCACCATTCTGCCCCTGGCCGAACACGCCGTCCCCGGTTTTCCCGTTGCCGGCTGGGAGTTCGCTCGGGTGTTACAAGACCCCCGCGAAACCAATCTCTTCGACTTGCAGTTAGACGCGCTGATCCTCCTCGATGAACCGGAACAGATCCGCGGCGCGGCTGAACGCTTCTGGAAACGCCTGAATGAAAACGCGCGTTCGGAGACCGTTCCGAATAAAGCCATTTTCTATTCCGTCGAAGACTGGGCGAAAATGATCGAGATCCGCGCCACGCTCGCCCTTCGCCAGTTGGAACTGATCGGCGAGTCCGGCGCCGCCCCCTCGGTCTACATTTCCACGCGGCCATCCATCGCTTTCCATGGCGATCTGCGAGCCGCGGTTGGCGAAACGCGCACGCTGGTGGAGCAGAAAAACCGCGTCGTCTATTTCGCGCCCGCCGTTGGCGAAGTCGAGCGCCTCGCCGACATTCTGCACGAGTATCAAGTGCCGTTCCAATTGGCGCTCGATCCCGGCGACCACCCCTCGCCCTATCTGGCCGAACGCGCCCGCCTGTTTGGCTCCACCGCCAACACGATGCTCGCCCGCGGCCTCATCCGACGCGGCACCACGTTTGTGGACGCGCGCGTCACTGTGATCGGCAGCGAAGATCTCTTCGACCCTTCCGATCTGGCCGTTTCGCCAGCCATTAATCAAGGCGCCGCGGCGGCCTTCGCCTCCGACATCGCCGATCTCAAAGTGGGTGATTTTGTCGTCCACGTCACCCACGGCGTCGGCAAATTCCTTGGCATCAAAGAACTCGCCCAAGGCGACGATCAGAAGGGCGATTTTCTGTTGTTGGAATACGCCGGCGAGGCGCGGCTCTACGTTCCCATGACGCGGCTCGACCTCGTCCAGAAGTACCGAGGCGCGGGCGAGCAGAAGCCATCCGTGGACCGTCTCGGCGGCGTCACCTGGGCCAGGACCAAGACGCGCGTCAAAGCGAAAATGCGCGACATGGCCGAAGAGCTTTTGAAGCTCTACGCCGCGCGCAAAATGTCGGAGGGTTTTGCCTACTCGCCCGATTCCAACTGGCAGCGCGAGTTCGAAGACGCCTTTGAATACACCCCGACAACGGATCAGTTGCAAGCCGTCAGCGAGATCAAACGCGACCTCGAGCGGGCGCAGCCGATGGACCGCCTGCTGTGCGGTGACGTCGGCTTCGGCAAGACGGAAGTCGCCATGCGCGCGGCCTTCAAAGCACTCGGCGACGGCAAGCAGGTGGCTGTGTTGACGCCAACCACGGTGCTCTGCTTCCAGCATTTCGAATCTTTCAAACGGCGCTTCGCCAGCTTCCCCGTTCGCGTGGAAATGCTCAGCCGCTTCCGCTCCGCCGCCGAAACCAAGCAGGTTCTGGAAGATCTGAAGTTTGGCAAAGTGGACATCGTCATCGGCACGCACCGGATCTTGTCGAAGGATGTCGAATACGCCGACCTCGGCCTCCTCGTCGTTGACGAAGAACAGCGATTCGGCGTCCGCCACAAAGAACGCCTCAAAGACATTCGCAAGAACATCGACGTGCTGACAATGAGCGCGACGCCGATTCCGCGCACGCTGCACATGTCGATGCTGGGCCTCCGCGACATGTCTGTGATTGAAACCCCGCCCAAAGACCGTTTGGCCATCCAGACCACCGTGGCGATCTTCAACGAAGATCTGGTGAAGGCCGCCATTGAGACCGAAGTCCTGCGCGGCGGGCAGGTTTATTTCGTTCACAACCGCGTCGAGTCGATTTATCAGCGGGCCATGTGGCTGCAGAACGCGATGCCGCAAGTGCGCGTCGGCGTGGGCCACGGGCAGTTGCCGGAAGCCGAACTGGAGCGCGTGCTGCTCGGCTTCATGAAGCACGAGTACGACGTGTTCGTCTGCACCACGATTGTCGAAAACGGCTTGGATATCCCGCTCGCGAACACCATCATCATCGAGAATGCCGAGCGCCACGGGCTGTCGGAGTTGTATCAATTGCGCGGGCGCGTCGGCCGGTCGAATCGCCGCGCTTACGCCTACTTGCTGGTGCCGCCCAATACGGAGCTATCGGAAGTCGCGCGCAAACGTCTGGCCGCGCTCCGCGAGTTCAGCGACCTGGGCGCTGGCTTCAAAATCGCGGCGCTCGATTTGGAACTGCGCGGCTGTGGAAGCCTGCTCGGCGGAGAGCAGCACGGCCACATTGAGTCCGTCGGCTTCGACACGTATTTGAAGCTGCTCGATTCCATGGTGCGCGAATTGAAGGGCGAAGATATGCCGCCGGAAATCCATTCCACCATCACGCTCGGAGTCGATCTGCGGATTCCCAACACCTATATCGGCGAAGAAATCCAGCGGCTGCGCACGTACAAAAAACTCGCCGGCGTAGAGAACGCGGCGGAGCAGCAACGGGTGCTCGACGAGATGGCCGACCGCTATGGGCCAGTGCCGGACATGGTGCGGCAATTGGCAGAGTTTTCTCTTCTCCGGGCTATCGCGCAACGGCTGGGCGTGGAGTCCATCGACCGCCGGCAAGGATTTTTCAACATGAAAATTCACCCGGAGGCCCGCATCAGCCCGGAGAATTTGATGGCGCTAGTCGCCGGTACGCCGGGGTGTCAATTCACGCCGGCCGGCGTGCTGCGCATGCCCGCCGATCCGTGGCCGGCATCGAAGCCAGAGGCCATGCTGCGGCACTTGCAGGAATGTTTGCGGAAGCTCGATCCGGGGCCGGTGACGCCAACCGGGACACACCGGGCCCGTACCGGCACACCCGAAACACCTGTAACCCATTGATTCCCCGTTTTGGCCGGAGGCTTGCACGAGGTATTATGGGAGAAGCTTATGCCGCACCGTTTCCTGTTGCTCTGTATCGCCGCCGCGACCGTCCTGTCCGCCGCTGACCCGATTGTCATCGAACAAATCGTGGCCAAGGTGAACGGCGAAATCATCACGCGTTCCGAATTGGAGCGAATGAAACGCGGCATGGCCGAAGAGATGAAGGCCAATAACGCCAACGCCGCCGACATCGCCAAGGCGATTCAGGAACGCGAAAAAGACTTCCTTCGCGAAAAGATCGACACGATGCTGTTGGTGCAGAAGGGCCGCGACCTCACGATCAATCTGGACCCCGACGTTACGAAATATATCGCCGACCTCCAGCGCAAATCCAAGATCGCCGACGTCGACAAATTCCACGCCTACATACGGGAAAATACCGGCATGCCGTATGAAGATTACCGGGCGGAAATCAAGAACAACATGCTGACTCGCCGCGTCATCGGCCAGGAAGTCAGCTCCAAAATCGTCATTCCGAAAGCGGAGCTGCGCAAGTTCTACGACGAACACAAGAACGACTATCAGCGCGAAGAACGCGTATTCCTGCGCGAAATTTTCCTGACGTTGGATGGCAAAGCCGAGGCCGAAAAGCTGGCCGTGGAAAAGAAGGCCAAGGATCTGGTGGCCCGCGCGCGCAAGGGCGAAAAGTTCAATGAATTGGCGCGCGATAACTCCGATTCCGAAACGGCGAAGAGTGAAGGCGAACTGCCGCCGTCGAAAAAAGGCGAGTTGCGGAAAGAGCTGGAAGATAAAGTTTGGGCGGCAAAAAAGAATGAAGTATTGGACCCGATGCCGTTCCCTAACGGCTGGCTGATTTTAAAAGTGGAGGAACACCACCAAGCCGGGCTTGCCGAATTCGAAGAGGTGGAAGGCGAAGTGATGAACCGGCTTTTCGAACCGCGCATGCAGCCCGCCGTGCGCGAATACCTCACCAAATTGCGTTCCGACGCGTTCCTGGAGATTCGGGAAGGCTACGTCGACACCGCCGCCGCCGCTGGCAAATCAACGCGTTGGAGCGACCCGATGCAATTGAAACCGGAGACCGTGACGCGCGCCGAAGTAGCGAATCAGAAGCGGCGCAAGCGTCTGCTGTTCGTTCCCGTGCCGGGCACTTCCACCGGGAATATTTCCACATCGAAGTCATAGCCTGCTAACCTGAAATCCGATATATCGGATGAAATTATTCGCGAACGAACTCGAAGCCAACCAGCAAGTCCAAACGACTTTCCTGGTTTTGAACAAGGATGTCCGTCAGAAAAAGACGGGTGAACCTTACCTCTCCCTGGTGCTGGGAGACAAGACGGGCGAAATTGACGCCAAAATGTGGGACGGCGTCGCCGAGATCGTCGACACGTTCGAGCGCAACGATTACGTCAAGATTCGCGGCCAGGCCACGGTCTATCAGAACAAGCTGCAACTGCGTGTCGACCGCCTGCTGCGCGCCGACGAGCGCGACGTGGAACCGGCCGACTATTTCCCGGCTTCCAAACGCGATCGCGACGAAATGTACGCCGAGTTAATGGGCTACATCGACACCATGCGCAATCCGCATTTGAAGGCGCTGTTGGAGGCGTTCTTCGCTGACACCGAAATCGCGCGGCGTTACAAAACGGCCCCGGCGGCAAAGACCATTCACCATGCCTGGATTGGCGGTTTGATTGAACACGTGCTGTCGCTGATGACATTGGCGCGGTTCACCGCTCGCCATTATCCGGAAGTCGATGAAGACCTGCTTCTCACCGGCGTTGTCCTCCACGACATCGGCAAGATCCACGAACTGACGTATGACCGCGGATTCGGCTATTCCGATGAAGGGCAGTTGATCGGTCATATTCTCATCGCGCTGCGAATGCTGGATGAAAAAATCCGCGAAGTGCCCGGCTTCCCGCCGAAGTTACGCCTGTTGGTGGAGCATCTCATCGCCAGCCATCACGGTGAAATGGCGTTCGGCTCGCCGAAGGTACCGTGCTTCCTGGAGGCCATGCTGCTGCATCATCTCGATAACCTCGATTCGAAGATGGAGACGGTGCGGACCATCGTCAAGCGCGATGCACTGCTCGACGGTAACTTCACCGGATACGCCCCGATGCTCGAACGGAGCCTGCTGAAGAAGGAGCGTTTCCTGGCCGAGGAACAGGTCGCCCCGCCCGCGCCGCAGCCGGTGGCGCCTGCCCCAAAACAAGGGAAGCCCGTGCCGACTACCGGGTCGCTCTTCGGAGATAAACTGAGCTCCGCGCTGGACGACGGGAAGTAGACTTATGGCGCGCCGTTCCGGGCATTCTCCGCTCCCGCCGCCACTGGAAATGGCGTGCCTCGGGGTACTTTGGACCATGCGCGAAGGGACTGTAAAGGACGTGGCGAACGCCTTGGCCCCGCGCCAGGCGTTCGCCTACACGACCGTTATGACGCTGCTCGAACGGCTCGTCAAACGTGGCCATCTCGCTCGCCGCAAATCGGGCCGAAGCTTCGTCTACGCGCCCGCGCAAGACCCGGCGGAATTGCGGGAGATCGCCATCAACGAATTGGCGCGAGACTACTTCGGAGGCTCCCGAAAATCGCTGCGGGAGTGGCTCGACGGAGCGCCCGCCGTCCAGCCGGAACCGGAAGAACCGGCAATCGAACGCATCGACACCGCGCTGCTCTAATCCGGATCTTCGCATCTCCTTTCATTTGTTGCAGTTCCATTTTTCCATAGATACCGCTCCCAAAATCTGTATAGTAACTCCATTAAAATCAGTGAGATACAGCTTGCAGTGCGTGCTCCCCGTGATTACAATAAAGGTGCATAGGTGTTTTTAACATTATGAGAAAAACAATAGTACTCACCATCTTTAGCGCGCTGCTGACAATGTCTGTCGCCGCGCAAACCATTACTGGAGCGTTCACTGGAACGCTCGCCGACCAATCCGGCGCCGTTGTTCCGAACGCCAAAGGGACTGCCACCAACGTTGGCACAAACGTGACCTACGCGGCCCAAAGCAACGACTCCGGTGTTTACAATCTCCTGTTCCTCCCTGTCGGCAGCTATACCTTGGCCGCCGAAGTGAAGGGCTTCAAGAGAGCTACCGCCGGCCCCTTCGGCCTCCAAGTAAATCAAACAGCGCGTATCGACTTCAAGCTGGAAGTCGGCGAGACCACGCAGTCAGTCGAAATCACAGCCGCCGCGCCGGTTTTGCAGACGGAATCGACGCAGACGGGCGAATCGCTCGGTTCCAAACAGCTCACCGAACTGCCGCTGAAGGGCCGCAATTTTGTCGCGCTAACGTTGCTCGTCCCCGGCGCGGTGTCGCCGAATCCGGAAGGGATGAACAGCCGCTTTGGCGCGCGTCCTTACGTCAATGGCAATCGCGAACAGACGAACAACTTCATGCTCGACGGCGTGGACGTCAATGACTCCATTGACAACCGCGTCGGCTACTCGCCCAATGTCGATGCCCTCGAAGAAGTGAAGGTTCTCACCGGCAACGCCGCCGCCGACTACGGCAACTCCGGCGGAGCCACGGTCATGATGTCCATCAAGAGCGGCACCAATAAATTCCACGGCAACGTGTTTGAATTCCTGCAGAACGACAAGTTGAACGCCAACGGGTACTTCCGCAACCGCAACGTCAATACCGCCACGCGCACCGGTTTCAAGCGCAATATCTTCGGCGGCACGCTCGGCGGACCGATCAAGCGGAACAAGGCGTTCTTCTTCATCGATTACGAAGGGACGATGCAGCGCACCGACGGACCGGCCTCGGCCAGCGTTGCGCCGCAGGACTGGCGGAACGGCGACCTGAGCCGGTTCCCGAACGCCCAGATCACGGACCCGACCAACGGCCAGCCGTTCCCAAACAAACAGATCCCGGTGGCCCGATTCAATCCCGTCGCCCGTTTCCTGTTCGCGAACCCCACTCTCTACCCGCTACCCACGCAGGCGGGCGCCGGTCCGCTCGGCGTTGCCGGCAACTATGCCGGAGGTTCAGCCTCCAAGCTGAACAATCACCAGGCTGACGCCAAAGTCGATTACCGCCCTTCCGATAAAGACGCCTTGATGGCGCGCTGGTCGATCGGCCGTTATGAGTCCATCGGCAGCCGCGCCGCGTTGCCCACCAGCATGACCAGCGGCCAGGAAGGCCCAACCTCTTCGTGGGTCGCCAACTGGAACCGGACCATATCCCCCACCATCGTCAACGAAGCGCGTTTTTCTTTCTCGCGCATCCAAATTGACGACGTCACCATCGACTGGAGCGGCCAGCTTGGTAAGGACGGCAACCAAAAGTTCGGCATCCCCGGCGGGCAGCCGATCGCCGGTCTCAGCGCAGTTGGACTCGGCGGCGGCCTCAGCGGTATCGGCGCCGGCGGCACCTTGTCCAACACCGTCGACAAGAAGTACATCATCTACGACAACCTTACCTGGCAGAAGGGCAAGCACCTCATCAAGATGGGGACGCAGTTGATGAAGTACAACCAGGACCGTTACTATTCCGGCAACAACGGAGTACTCGGCCTCTTCCGCTACACCGGCACCTATACCGGCCTCGACCTCGCGGACTTCCTCACAGATTCGTTGAACGGCAAAGGCCGCGGCGCGCAGGCCGATCCCTGGGGCCACCGATTCTGGCGTACGGCCTTATTTTTCCAGGACGATATCAAAGTCTTCCGGACGTTCACGCTGAACATCGGCATGCGCTGGGAATACATGCAGCCCATCTATGAGAAGGATAATCGCCAAATCAACGTAAACACCTTCTCGGGTGATCTCGTTCGCCCAGGCGGCGAGTTCGGCAATGCTCTCTATAAGGGCTACAACAAGCAGTACATGCCCCGCATCGGATTCGCCTGGACCCCGCACCAGTTCAACAACAAACTGGTTGTCCGTGGCGGCTATGCCTACCAGAGCTTCATGGAAGGTACCGGCGCCAACCTCCGTTTGCCTCTAAATCCGCCGTTCTTCGTGGAGACGGATTTCAGCTATGATCCGCGTACGCCTGGCACCATCCGCACCGGTTTCGCCGATGCGGTCACAGGAAATGTGACCCTCGACATGCCGCGCCCCGCCGCCGCCGGCGTCGTTCCCCAACTCCAGGGCCGCGCCTGGGACCTCAACCTCCGGCCCCAGACCACCAGCCAGATCAACTTCACCCTCGAGTATCAGTTCGACAACTCAACCTCTTTGCAGGCCGGTTACGTAGGCCAGCAGGGAACGCACCTTGTCGCCCCCGTGGAGGCCAATCAACCTCTCGCCGGCGTCGGCCCGTTCGTCACCTGGACGAACTTGAACCTTCGCCGTCCGTTGATCAACAAACTGCCGAACCTCGGCAACATCGCTCGCACGGAATCCTCGGCGACGATGGATTACCACTCGCTGCAGATGGTCGGACGCCGCAAGTTCGCCGCCGGATTTGACTTCCTGGCGTCCTATACCTACGGCAAAACGCTTACCGATAACCTCGGCTACTACGGCAGCGGGCTCACCGCCGGCGAAGGCGCCTATTGGCAGAACGCTTATGACCGCAAGTCCAACCGCGGTCCAGCGTTCTTCGACATCCGCAACAACTTCACCATCGCCGGAAGCTGCTTCCTCCCGGCCGGCAAAGGCAAGAAGTTTGGCGGCGGTATGAGCAAGACGGCCGATCTCATTCTCGGCGGCTGGAATGCCAACTACTCAGTGGCCACGCGCACCGGTGTGCCCATCACCGTTCGCGCTCTGGACCTCACTGGTCAAGCTGTTCGCGGCAACGTTCGCGCCAACCGGTACCGAACGTTGGCCATTGATGAATCGGCCCGGAACATCGACAATTGGTTCGGTATCCCCACCGATACCGCCACGCGCGCGGCGTTCTTCTGCGCGGCCGGTGTCGACAACGGCACTTGCGCTTACGGCCAACCCGGCAACGGCACCTTTGGCAACTCCTCTATCGGTACCGAACGCGGCCCCGGCTACTTCAGCTCGGATCTGTCGATCGGCAAGCGTTTCAACGTTTCCGAATCGAACTACATTGACTTCCGCATGGAACTCTTCAACGCTTTTAACAACGTAAGCTGGGCGCCTCCGGGAGCCAACATCTCCGCCCCGGCCGGCTTTGGCGCCATCGGCGGCCAAGTCCAGGCTCCGCGCAACATCCAGTTCGGCCTGAAGTACTTCTTCTAGACCGCTCCGGATCAGTACACTGAAAGGGCGGGCCTACCCGGTCCGCCCTTTTTCTTATGAAGAAACTCCTCCTCCTCGCCGCCGTCGCCGCCCTCATCCAATTCGCCCCCGCCCCACCCAAAACCAATCCCCAATCAGACCCCGCCCGCACCTTCGCCGCCGTCATGAAGCCCCCCGCCGCCGTTCAAAACATCTTCCACCGCGCCTGCTTCGACTGCCACTCCAACGAGACCATTTGGCCCTGGTACGCCAGCGTCGCCCCCGTCTCCTGGCCCGTCCGCAAACACGTCGAGGACGGCCGCAAACACATCAACTTCTCCGAATGGCTCAAACCCGGCGAGACGAACTTCACAGCTTGGAGCGACCTCGAAGACATCTGCAAAGCCGTCCGCGAAAAGACCATGCCGCTGCCCTACTACGACTGGCTCCACCCGCAAGCCAAACTCTCGGCGGCAGACCGCCAAACGGTCTGCCAATGGGTCGACACCGCAATCGCCCACCAAGGCAAATAAATCAGGCCGCGTCGCGGGCTTCGACAAACAGCCGTTTGCCCAGAGCGGCAAACGCCGCCTCGATTTGATCCAGGCGAGAGTGGTGCCGGAGAGAGAACAACCGCTCGATGTGCGTTTTCGGAATTCCAATTCGGCGGGCAAAGTCCACTTTCTTCAGGCCTGACTCCAGAAACGCCATGTAGAGCGCGACTTTGGCCGATCGCAACGCCGTCAGCCGGACGGGACGAAATTTAGCCCCGCGGCGGAGTGCCGGCGCTGGCACTGGTTTGCCCTCCCGTATGTAATCACCAATGGTCAGCATGAGGAGATCCTGCGCCATCTCCATCGCTTCGGCGGCGGTTTCGCCTTGCGTGACGCCATAGCCAAAATCCGGAAATGTTACGGTGTTGATCGGCGACAATTAGAACTCCCGGCCAACGACAATTAAAACTCCCGCTCGACGACAACGAGTGTGGCCATCGAGAATCGCGCTCACGCAGCGCCAAGGGATGGTCACAGACGAGCAAGTAAGGAGGCTGAGAAAGTTGTCGAAGACG
>SHUN01000052.1 GCA_009697495.1 Bryobacterales bacterium
AAGCAGCGCGACCGGCTGGTGAAGGAGATCGCCAATCTGGAACTGGTGATCGCGAACTCGGAGAAACAGTTGTCCAATGCCGATTTCCTGAAGAAGGCGCCGGAGAAAGTGCTGGCCACGATCCGCGAGAAGCTGGCCGATTACCAGGCCCAGTTGGACAAGAGCAGAGAAGCCTTGAAAGAAATCTAAGTATGGAAATCGATCTACGCCATCCGGAAATTGCGGACGTTGTGCGGCGGGCGCTGGCTGAGGACATTGGTTCGGGAGACATCACCACGAATGCGACGGTGGATGCGGACCTGATGGCGACCGGCCGGTTCATCGCGCGGCAGCCGATGACGGTGTGCGGGGTGGAATTAATTGAGCTTGTATTTGGCGATTTAGGAGGCGTGGACTTCCTGGGGATCCATATTCACAGCGGGGAGCGGGCGGCGGCGGGCGATGTGCTGGCAACCGTTCGCGGATTGGCGCGCACGCTGCTCACCGGCGAGCGTGTGGCGTTGAATTTCCAGCAGCGGCTAAGCGGCATCGCGACGCACACACGGACACATGCCGACGCCGTGGCGGGCACGGGCTGCAAGATCCTGGACACACGCAAGACCACGCCGGGACTGCGTCGGCTGGAAAAGTGGGCGACCTCCTGCGGGGGCGCCCTCAATCACCGGCTGGGACTCTTCGACGCCGTGTTGATCAAGAACAACCACATCACCGCGGCCGGGGGCGTGCGGCAGGCTTTGGAGCGGGTGCGCGCAGCCGGAGTGCCGGCGGGCGTCAACGTGGAGATCGAAGTGCGGACGCGCGGAGAGTTGGAGGAGGCGTTGACGTTTGACGCGGACCATCTGCTGCTCGATAATCTGTCGCCGGACGAAGCGGCGGAGTGGATCCGGTTTATCGCCGGACGGGCGACAGTCGAGCTTTCCGGCGGCATGCGGCTGGAGAAACTGCGCGACTATGCGACCACCGGGGCGAATTTTATTTCAGTAGGCGGGTTGACGCATTCGGCCATTGCAGTCGATATAAACTTTCGCGTTTCGCTCGAGACGGCATGAGCTTCGACATTGCGCGCGTACGAACCGCGCTGCCCGGCCGGCGCGTCGATTACTACGAAACACTTGGGTCGACGATGACCGCGGCGGCGGCGATTCGCGCTCCTGGCGCCATCGTGATCGCCAATCAACAGTCGTCCGGACAGGGGCGGCATGGGCACGTCTGGCATTCCGAACCCGATAGCGGCCTGTACTTTACGATCGTGTTGAGGCCGCGGCTGGCGGCGGAGTTGCTGCCGGTTGTGACACTGGCGCTGGGGCTGGCGGTGCAGGAGGCGATATCGCAAGTCTGCGACGCGCAGCCGGATTTGCGTTGGCCGAATGACTTGCTGATCGGCCCGCGTAAGTGCGCCGGAATACTCACGCAGCTCGACGGTGATCGTGTTCTGGCGGGCATCGGCATTAATGTAAATCACGCTTCCCTGCCCCCGGATTTGGGAGCGATTGCGACGAGTTTGCGGCTGGCGACGGGGCGCGCGCATTCGCGTGAGGAACTGCTGTGCGCTGTGGCCGGCGGCGTGGACCGCATGGTGAATCTGCTGGAAACGGAAGGCAGCGGGCCGGTGCTGGTCCTGTTCACGGCGCAGTCGAGTTACGCCCGCGGACGGCGCGTTCAGGTCGACTTGCCTGGCAATTTGCTAACGGGAACGACGGCCGGGTTGACTGCCGACGGGTATCTGCTGCTTGACGGCGACGATGGCCGAAGGCATATTATCTTGGCTGGCGGGGTTCGGCCGGAGACGGTAAGCGCGGGGCCGGGATCGGATGGGAAATCCACTCCCTAACGGTCGTGGCTCGGAAACGACGGTCGTGGCTCGGTCACAGCGGTCGTGGCTCGGAAACGACGGGCCGCAGATTTCTGGAGACAATTAAGACATGCTACTCGCACTCGATGTCGGAAACACAAATATCACCATCGGCGCGTTTCGCGGCGATCAACTGACGGGACGCTGGCGTCTGCGCACCATTCGCGAGCAAACAGTGGACGAATGGGGCATCCTGCTGCGGAATCTTTTCTCGTTGAGCGGCCTGGAACTGGAGAGCGCCGGCGGGATCATCATCTCCAGCGTGGTGCCAGTGATCAACCCGATCCTGGGCGAGATGGTGCGAAAGTACTTCCAGCGGGAGGCGGTTTTCGTAACGGCGGAGACCGACCTGGGCATCCGGGTCCTCTACGACAATCCGCGCGAAGTGGGTGCCGACCGCGTGGTGAACGGCGTGGCGGCGTGGCAACTGTACGGCGGTCCGGCGGTGGTAGTGGATCTGGGGACGGCTATAACGTTTGACGTGATCTCACGCGAGGGGGAGTATCGCGGCGGCTTGATTTGCGCCGGGATCGGGATGGCCATCAGCGGCCTGTTTTCGAAGACGGCGCTGTTGCCGATGGTGAACTTCGCTGCGCCGGAAAAGCTGATCGGGACGAATACGATGGGCAGCATCCAGAGCGGCTTGTACTATGGCTCATTGGGGATGATCGACGGCATTCTGGAGCGGCTGATCGCGGAACTGGGGCCGGACACGAAACTGATCGCCACAGGCGGCAACGCGGCGCTGATCCGGGAAGGGTCGCGGCTGATTCAACATGTGGATGAAGACCTGACGTTGACGGGTTTGCGGCTGATCTGGGAGCGTCTGGGGAAATGAGCGAAGACTCTTGGGCCGGGAACTACTTCAACTACTTCACTGAGATCGAGGAGCATTTTCAGCGGGCGCGCGGCACCAGCCTGTTTCTGATGTCGCCGCTGGACTGGGCGCTGGCGGAAGCCTGGAAGAACACAGGCGTGCCGCTGGAGGCCGTGCTGCGCGGTATCGACGATGCCTTTGAAAAATACCGCGCGCGGAAAAAGAAGACGGCACAACAGGTGAACTCGCTCTCCTATTGCGCGCAAGCGGTGACGAAGGCGGCTGAGGAGTTGTTGAACAACCGGCCGCAGCGGAAGGCGGGGCCGACGGCGGAGGAATCGTTGCCGAATGAGCAGTTGCGGAAGGAGTTGGAGAGCCGTATTCCGGAGTTGGAGGCGCGCGGGTTTACGACGCAGGCCCAAGCGGTGCGGGTGATCGTCGATGATTTTGAGGCTCGTCATCAGAACCTGGAAGAGATGGAACAGCACCTGAGCGCGATTGAGGAAAAGATTTTGGCGCAGGCGCGGGCGGCGCAAACGGAAGCGGAACTGCTGTCGGCGCGACAGGATCTGGATGGAGAATTGCGGCCGCACCGAAGCCGTTTATCCGCCGCGGAATTGACTATGTTGGAGAAGAGTTTCCTGGACCGGCGGTTGTTTGAGCGGATCGGCGTGCGGAGGCTGAGTCTGTTCTTCCTGCTTTAAGAAACAATTTGTTTGATAATAGGAAATTGGTCTGCAACAGAAGTTCATTCAGATCATCTATAGTGGTGATCCATGCCCAAGGCGAAAATGACGAAATCGACGAGTAATCAGGAGGCTCCCATTTCTAAGCCCACTCCAATTTCTAAGCCCACTCCAATTTCTAAGCCCACTCCAATGAAAGCCCCCCCCGTCAATCAGCAGTTGAATGCCTTCGATAAGGCCATGAAACTATTTCATAAACGGGAGTTCCAAGGCGCGTTGCCGGCCTTCGACGAAGCCGGCAAAGGGAGCGACCTCTCAATCGCCCATGCCGCGAGGTTGCATGCCAACATGTGCCGGCAGCGGCTGGAACGAGAGTCGCCGCAATTGAAGACGTCTGAAGACAACTACGCCTTCGGCCTGGCGCTGGCGAACCGGCGCGAACTCACCGGGGCGGAGAAATATCTGCTGCGCGCGCTGCAATTGGCCCCGCGCGCCGATCATGTTCTCTATTCCCTGGCGCTGGTGAAGGGGCTGCAAGGCGACATGCAGGCGGCCGCCGGATATTTAGCCCAAGCCATTGAGATCCAGCCGTCAAACCGCTCGACGGCCCGAACCGACCCGGACTTCCACGAACTGCTGCGCCAACAGCCCATTCGCGAAATTGTCTTCTAAGCCCGATTCTCAAACACCCGGCGCGGACTCCCTGCGCGGTCCTCTGCGCATCGTCTCCATCGGCGGCGGCAATGGGCTGTCAACGCTTCTCAGCGGACTGAAAGCCTGGGCGCGGCCAACCGTCTCGATTACCGCCATTGTTACAGTGACCGATGACGGCGGCAGTTCGGGCCGTTTGCGGCGGGATTTCCTTGTCCTTCCGCCCGGCGACATTCGCGCCTGCATCGTCGCGCTATCGGAAGATGAAGCGCTGCTGAGCCGCATGTTCCGCTACCGCTTCAAAGTTGGGCACGGGTTGAAGGGCCACAGCTTCGGCAACTTGTTTCTGACAGCGCTGACGGACCTGACCGGCGATTTCGCGCAGGCGGTTCGGCTGGCATCGGAAATTCTGGCGTCGCGCGGACACATCATCCCTTCGACGGCGGAAAACGTCGTGCTGGAAGCCGAGCTTGCCGGCGGGCAAATCGTCAAAGGGGAAAGTAACATCAGCAAGAGCCGGGCGCCGATCGACTGGATCCGCATCCTGCCCCGTTCGCCGCAGCCGTTCCGCGAAACCATTGAAGCCATTCGGAGCGCCGATTTGATTACTTTTGGTCCGGGTTCGCTGTTCACCAGCGTCATCCCTAACTTACTGGTGCGCAGCATTCCGCGAGAGATCATGAAAGCCTCCGGCGTGCGGGCGTACATTACGAACCTAATGGGTCAGCCGGGGGAGACAATCAATTTCACCGCGGCCGATCATGTGGAAGCGATACTGAAGCACTGCGGCGTGCCGTCCAAAAAAGCGAACAAACTGCTCGATTACGTGATTTTGAATCAGTCGCCTCTCCCAGCCGCCGCGCTCCGCCGCTATGCCGCGCAGACCGCGCTGCCCGTGCAAGTAGACCTGGATCGCCTGAAAGCGATGGGCGTCCGGGTGCTGCAGGCGGACCTTGCCGATAGCGGACCGAAGATCCGCCACAGTCCGGAACGCACCGCCGTACTGGCCGTGAAACTCGCCAGGCTCGGGCGCCGCCGCCGTCAGATCATGGCGCGATCGGTTGCGGCAGAATAGAGAGTAGCTCCCATGTCCTCCCCTCTTTCGGTTGTCATTCTAGCGGCCGGCTTCGGCACGCGCATGAAATCGCAGATTACGAAAGTTCTGCACCGCGCCGGCGGTCTCTCGCTGGTCGAACATGTTGTGCGAACGGCGCTGACGATGGCGCCGCCAGAACGGGTTGTCGCCGTCGTCGGGCATCAGGCGAAACGCGTGGGCGCGGTGTTGGCGCCGTATGGTGTCCGCACCGCTCTGCAGGAAGTTCCCCGCGGCACCGGGCACGCGCTGCAATGCGCCCGCGCCGCCGCCCCTGCCGATGGCCACCTGGTCGTGTTGTACGGGGACGTGCCGCTGCTTTCGGAGGCCACGCTGGCGCGGCTGGTGATGCAGCACGTCTCCGGCAGGGCGGCCGCCACTGTGCTGACCGCCGTGTTCGACGATCCAGCCGCATACGGCCGCATCATCCGCGGCGCCGATGGCGGCGTGGAAGCCATCATCGAGCACAAAGCGGCCACGGAGGCCCAACGCGCCATCCGCGAAATCAACTCCGGCATTTACTGTTTCGACGCCTTGTTGCTGTGGCGGCATATCGACGCCATCACCACGAACAATCCGGCGGGCGAGTTCTATCTCACCGACATGGTGGAAATTTTGCGCGCGCACGGCCATCGTGTGGACGGGCAGATCATGGCCGATTCGAGCGAAATGCTGGGCATCAACACCAAGGTCGAACTGGCCGATGCGGACCGCGTGTTCCGTGCCCGCAAGACGACGCAATTGATGCTCGATGGGGTGACCATCGAGCGGCCCGAAACCGTGACGATTGACCTCGATGTGACGATCGGCGCCGACACGATCGTCGAGCCCAACACCCGCATCCTGGGCAACACGGTGATCGGCCAAAATGCCCGTATCGGCGCAGGTTCGGTGATCAGCAACAGCATTATTTCCGATGGCGTTATCCTGCAGCCCTACTGCGTAATTGACGACTCACAAATCGGCGAAGCCGCGCACGTCGGCCCGTTCGCCCGCCTGCGACTGAAGAATCGCGTCGGCGCGCATGTCCATATCGGCAACTTTGTGGAGTTGAAAAACACCGCCATGGGCGACGGCGCCAAGGCGAATCATTTGGCCTATCTGGGCGATTCCACCATCGGCGCTAAATCCAACATCGGCGCCGGAACCATCACTTGTAACTACGACGGCAAGCTGAAACACGCGACCACGATTGGCGCGGACGTGTTTGTCGGCAGTAACTCGACGTTAGTGGCGCCGGTGACGCTGGAAGCGGGCAGTTATATCGCCGCCGGGTCCGTGATTACCCAACAGGTTCCCGCAGGCGCATTGGCGATCGCGCGCGGCCGGCAGACGAATAAAGAGGGCTGGGTGGAGAAGAAAAAGGGGAGTTAGCGCGCTCGGCTTAGCGGCGAATGCGGCCGGCGCAAGTCATGACGAACCTGATGGCGCTCGCGGTGCGAACAGGCTGCCGTCCCAAAAACCAGCAGCAAAATGCCCAACGAAATTCGGCTCATTTTTCGGCCCCACTATTAAGGTCTACCGAGCCGCGACCGTCAGGGAGCGGTGCCGCGAAATTGACGGGCCCTTAAAGAACCAGCATCGGGTGGTACAAATTCGGCAGCCGCATCTCGCCAATCGCCACTAATTCGCCTTCCGCATCCAACGCTCGCACGAACGGGGCTCCATTGCGAACGCGAAACGGCGAAACATGGAAGTCGCGGCCCTGGCGGATCAGCGTCGCCGTCGCCAGGTCCACGCGTTCGGCTGGAAAGTCCGGCAACAGCTCCGCGGCCGGCACCACCGCTTCGGCAAACCGGCCCTGCGCCGCCAGTTCGGCTAAGTCTTCCAGCGTCCGCGCCTGCTCTATCGTGAAGGACCCCGCCCGCGTGCGCCGTAGCGCCGATAAATGCGCGCCGCAGCCCAGCTTTTGCCCCAATTCATGCGCAATCGCCCGCACGTAGGTTCCGGATGAACAATGCACGCGCATCCGCGCCACAGCGCCTTCGCAAAACGTGAGTTCCAACGAAAACACGGTCACCGGCACCGCCGCCAGCTCCACAGATTTGTTCTTCCGCTCAAGTTTATACGCTGGAACGCCGTCGACTTTCTTGGCCGACACCGGCGGCGGCGTCTGCATGAAATCACCGCGGAACGCTTCCAGCGCCCGATCCACTTCGCCCGCGTCCAGTGTCACCGCGACGGATTCCGTGATCGAGTACCCTTCCGAATCATAGGTGTTCGTCGCGAACCCAAACCGCACTTCGGCCTCATAGACTTTGTCGGCCTTCATCATAAACTGCGACAGGCGCGTTGCCCGGTTCAGCACCAGCGGCAGCACCCCCGTCGCCAGCGGATCCAGCGTGCCCAAATGGCCCACCCGGCGCGTCCCGGCGATGCGCCGCATTTTTCCAACGACATCGTGAGAAGTCCACGAACTGGGCTTATCAACAACTATGACTCCGTCCATCTCCTTTCAGAGTAACAGCCACAGGCTCTAAAATAGAAAAAGTGCAGGCCGACGAACCCATTGGCAAACTCTACGACGGTCGCATGTTGCGCCGGCTGGCCGTTTATTTGAAGCCCTACAAGGGCAGCGTCGCCGTTACGCTTTTCCTGGTCGCGCTCCATGGGCTTTTCGATTCCCTCGGCCCGCTGCTCACCCGCTACGCCGTCGACCGTTATTTCACGCACGCTCCGGTGGCCGATCTCCCCTTCCCGCTGCCCGCGGACCCCTATCGCGGCCTCACGCTGCTGTCCATTGCCTTTCTCTCGCTCGTCATTCTCACCCTGCTTACCGAGTTCGGCCAAACGCTGCTCATGAACCGCACCGGCCAGCGCGCCATGTTCGATCTCCGCCGCGATCTGATGGCCCAACTGCACCGCCTCGACATCGCCTACTTCGACCGCACGCCCGTAGGCCGCATCGTCACCCGCGTCACCAGCGATGTCGACATGCTCAATGAGCTTTTTTCCTCCGGCTTCGTCGCCATTTTCGGCGACCTGCTGATGCTCCTCTGGCTCCTCGTCATTCTGTTCTCCCTCAGCCCCGGCATGACGCTCATCGTCCTTCTGGCCACGCCCCTCGTCTTCGCCGCCACCATGCGCTTCCGCTCGGAAGCCGCCAGTTCCAACCGCCGCATCCGCACCGCTGTCGCCCGCATCAACGCGTTCCTGCAGGAGCACCTCAACGGTATCGCCATCGTCCAACTCTTTAACCGCGAAGAGCGCAGCCGGCAGGATTTCGCCCGCATTAACCGCGAACACACCGATGCTTATAAAGACTCCATTCACGCCTACGGCTGGTTCTATCCGGTGGTGGAATTCCTCAGCATGCTGGCCTTGGCCGGGCTGCTGGTTTACGGCGGATATTCCGTCCCCACCGGCGAGGCTTCCATCGGCACCGTCGTCGCCTTCTTCCAATACGCCCTCCGCTTCTTTCGTCCCATTCAGGACCTGAGCGAAAAGTACAACGTGCTGCAAGCCGCCGCCGCCGCCGCCGAACGCATCTTCCAACTGCTCGACACGCAGCCCGCCATTCACGCGCCCGCCCGGCCGCAACCCATACCGGCGGACCACACCATCACGTTTGAAAACGTCTGGTTCGCGTATAACAACGAGGAGTGGGTCCTCCGCGATATCAACTTCACCATTCGCCCCGGCGAAACCGTCGCCATCGTCGGCCATACCGGCGCAGGCAAAACGACACTCACGAATCTGCTGCTGCGATTCTATGATGTGCAGCGCGGCCGGATTCTCCTCGGCGGCATCGACATTCGCGCGTTCCGTCCCGACGATCTACGCGGCCTTTTCAGCATCGTCTTGCAGGACCCGTGGCTCTTCACCGGTGACATTCGGTCGAACATTACTCTCGGCACGCCCGGCCTCACCGAAGCGCAGATCCGCCAAGCCGCCCAGCGCGTCAACGTATTGGAGTTCATCGATTCCCTGCCCGCCGGACTGAGTGAGCCCGTCGCCGAGCGCGGCGCCAACTTCTCCACCGGTCAGAAACAGCTCATCAGCTTCGCCCGCGCGCTGGTGCATGAGCCGCGCGTGTTGATCCTCGACGAGGCGACCTCGAGCGTGGACACGGAAACCGAACTTCGCATTCGCGACGCGCAGCGCGAACTGCTGGCGGGCCGCACCGCCATCGTCATCGCCCATCGGCTTTCAACGATTCAATCGGCAACGCGGATTATGGCGTTTCATAAGGGGCAACTTCAGGAAGCCGGGACCCACGCCGAACTGATTGCGCGGCGCGGGATTTATTGGCGGCTTTATGAGTTGCAGTACGCGGTTAGTCAGCCGCGAGATGGGGGTACAGAACGATGCGAAACGTCCCCGCCGCGAACGGGGAACTAACAGGCCCAACTACAACCCGCCCAACGCCGCGGGTGCTTAACGGTTTCGGTGATTCCGGCCGGAATCACCCTGTTGAAAACGCGATCCAGGTTGTTGATTCCACGACACCAGCCATACGCACCTTCATTTTTTTGGTGGGCCGCAGGCCCATGGACCCTCCCTGACGGCGAGTGCCTCGGAAACGGTCGCCTTGATTCCGAAAGAGTTACTGAGCCGGTAGAGTAGGAGGGGGATGTAACTCGCCCCTCCCCTCGTCGAACCGGACGTGCGGATTTCCCGCATCCGGCTCTCCAGAACAGGTCGCCTCAGGCATGCACAGGCCCTGCGGACGTTCGCTGGTTCAGCAACACCAGTCCAAATTGCTGGATATGCTCATACCATCCAACGCCGCGCGGAGGGCGATACGGCCGTTGACTGCGCCACCCCAAGTGCTGAATCAAGCGGCCACGAACGAACCAATCGATTTCCCACCAGCGGGTAGCCGTAGCTGAAGTAGCTTGCCCAGCCTTCCAGTTGCCGGTTGAGCCGGGCAGTCAGCTCCGGCAGCGGAGTGTGGCTCTGATGAACATCGGTCATCTCGCGCAACTCCTTCCGCTCCCGGGCGATCGCCTTCTTCGACGGCAGCACATTCAGATATGTTTTGTTCCGGCGTCCCTTGCGGTCCCGGTCATACCGAAACGTGTATCCCAGAAAATCCAGGCTCTCCTTCTTCACATCCACCACACGCGTTTTTTCGCGGTTGATCTCCAGTCCGAACGTCCCTTCCAGCTTCGATTCCACGTACGCGGTCAGTTCCGGCGTCCATTCCCGCGCCAGGAGCACCATATCGTGGGCATACCGCACCCACTTGGCTCCCGCCCAGCGCACCGGACCTTGCGGCCCGTGGAACAGCGCGTCAAACCAGTGCAAATACAGATTCGCCAGCAGCGGAGAAATCACTCCCCCTTGCCGCGTCCCCTTCTCGTTCCTGATCCACTTTCCGTTTCCTTCGGCGCTCGCCAAATCTGCCCCATTATGTTGTGCTCTACATAATAGGTCTTATGTTGAGTTCCGGATTATGTTGAGTACAAGCGGCGAACCCGCATAGGGCGGGCGTTTGTTGGTGAACTGCTCAACATAATCGCGCAACTCGGCGCGCACTCGGGCGGGATGGCGGCGAGCCTGTCCGCGATCACCCGTCGGCTACA
>SHUN01000053.1 GCA_009697495.1 Bryobacterales bacterium
CCCCTCGCGCCCGCCGGCGCCCCCACCGCCAGCGCGCCCGACAAAAAGTCGCGTCTCCGTGTCATTTGACTATCCCTTCAAGAACCGCAAAAACTCCTGCGGATCGCGGGTCAAACCCGGAAACGCCCGCAACGTCTTTCCATCACCGTCCAAAATCACATAATAAGGAATCGCCACTGTCTTATGTGTTTCCTCTTGTAACGTCAAATTCGCTTCCGACACGGCATCCGCCCCATCGGTATATAACTCAACCAAAACGAACTTACTCAGCTCCGCCGCAATCTCCGGCCGGGGAAACATATTCGCCTTCATCAACTTACAGTTCGTGCAAGTGTAGCCGGTAAAGTTGAGAAAGACCTGCTTGCCCTCGGCCTTAGCCCGGGCCAGCGCCCCCGGCAAATCGTTCTTCGCGAACGCAACGCCGGACGCCTTCGCCGAGGAGGGCACATAAGCGTCAATCTCGCCCAACGGCGCGCCAAACAATCCCGCAAGCAGGAAGAACGAAAAAGCCAAAATCAGCATCCCCAGCAACAAACGAGGAATCGAAACCATCTCGTCTTTTCCTATCCCCTCAAACCGCAGCCATCCCAGCAAATAGAATCCCGGCATCGCCGTCAACACCACCCACAAAGCCAAAAACCGCTCCCGCGTCAGCAGTTCCCAATGCAAAACCAAATCGACATTACTCAAATACTTCACCATCATCGCCAACACAAAGAACGCCATCACCACCTTCACCCGCACCAGCCACCCGCCCGATTTAGGCAGCTTTTTCAAGTACGAAGGAAACATCGCCAGAAAGAAAAACGGGCTCGCCAACCCCGCCGCGAACGACGCCATGCCCATCGCCGGCTGTAATTTGTCACCTGTAACGGAAGCCGCCAGCAACGCCCCCATAAACGGCCCGACACAGGCAAACGAAGTAAGTGAAAAGGTAAGCCCCATCAGCAGCGATCCCACATACCCGCCGCCCTCGGAAGCCGCGGTCATCTTAGTCAATAAACCGGACGGAATCGTAATCTCAAAGGCTCCCAACATACTCAAACCAAATGCAAAAAACACCAGCCCAATCCCCCCATTTACCCACGGATTCGAGGAAAGCGCCTGTGCCCCGCCCGCGCCCAACAACGCCGACGCAGCCAACCCAATCACCGTAAACAGCACCACGATCCCCAGACAAAACACCGCCGCCTGCCGCAGCCCGCCCTCCCTATTCAGGAAATAGGACAGCGTGAACGGAATCATCGGAAACACACAGGGCGTGAAAATCGCCGCCAGTCCCCATCCAAAAGCGCCCAAAAGGAAGCCAAGCAGCCCCTCGCCCGCCGGTGCCCCCACTGGTGCCGCCGCCCCCACTTTCGCCTCAACAAACCCATCGGGAATCGTCCCCGCGCCAGCGTCCGGCGCGGCCCCATCGGCGATTAACGACGCAGTGAGCAACCTCCGCCGCGGCGGCAGACAAATCGTGTCATTACAAGCGCTCGACCGAAGCTGCAAAGTCACGTCCACCGGCCCGGCTTTCACTTCGCCCTTCAACACCGCATCAACGAGAAAAACCGCCGTGCCCTCATAGCTCTCCGTCGAAGCCCCCGCCGCAGGGTCAAACTTAGCCGCAACCTTTTGTTGCAGCACACGGGTAATCGTTACCGTCGAATCAGGGAGCGCGACCACGCGAGTCGCCGTCGGCGTCACCGGTGATGTAACCGAGTAAAGGTGCCAGCCTTTCTCAATTTCCGCCGAAAGCCGTAACCGGACCGGCTTGCCCGGCGCGACCTTCGGCAGTTCCGCCTCGAGCGTAAACCGGACGGCATTTTGCTGCGCAAAGGCGCTACCGGCCAACACCAGGCCGCAAAGGATGAATTGGAGCATTCTCACCTCTCACCAATGTAGCCGAATCCTGATTCCCAGCCAATTCATTCCCGCGCTGCCCGCCCCGACGCGCCCATGCCCCAGGCCAATCTCCACCCGCCTACCCGCCCAAACACCCCGCTCATTCCAGCCCCGACGCCCATGCGCCAGCCTAATCACCAGCCGCCAACCCCGCCCAACACCCCACTCATTCCCGTCCCGCGCGCCCATGCGCCAGCCCCGCCTCCAGCCGCCGATTCAGATCGGATTGCGCGAACTCCGCAGCTACGCGAATCGCATTCCGGATCGCATTCGCGTTCGAGCGGCCGTGGCAAATAATCGTGCAGCCCTTTACACCTAATAGCGGCGCTCCGCCGTATTCGGAGTAATCCACGCGCTTTTTCAGCTCAGCAAACGCATTTCTAGCCAATAAATAGCCGATTTTACCGCTCACTGACGCCTTTAACGCGTCCTGAAGCAGATGTTTTCCCACTTCCACGAGCCCCTCGCTCACCTTTAACGCCACATTTCCGACAAACCCGTCGCACACAATCACATCGGCGTGCCCCGTAAAAAGGTCCCGTCCCTCGACGTTCCCAATGAAGTTAATCGGCAGCGCTTTCAGCAGCGGCGTCGCCGCTTTCGTCAGTTCGTTGCCCTTATGCTCCTCTTCGCCAATAGAAAGGAGGCCGACACGCGGATTCTCGGTGTGAAAAATCAATCGCGAGTACAATTCACCCATCAACGCAAATTGGGCCAAGAGGCGGGCATCCACGTCCACATTTGCCCCAACATCCACCATTACCGCCGGCTTGCCCTTCACCGTGGGAAATACGGAAGCCAGCGCCGGACGGTCCACACCGCGAACCATTCCGTTCACGGTTTTCGACGTCGCCATTACCGCGCCCGTGTTCCCCGCTGAAACAACCCCCTGCGCCACGCCGTCGTGCATCAACCGGCATGCCACGCGGATCGAACTGTCTTTCTTCGAACGCAGTGATTTCGCCGCGCCGTCATCCATCGTCACCACTTCGCTCGCGTGGTGCAACCGGATCGGAAGTTTTTCCCAGCCCGGATGATGCGCCGACAATTCTGCGCGCAGCACTTCCTCCCGGCCAACCAGGATCACTTCGACCGGCAGATGGCGGACCGCTCGCAGCGACCCCTCTATCTCCGGTTTCGGAGCGTGGTCGCCACCCATCGCATCGACAGCGATGGTCACCAAAGGTGTTGGCACCGGGGGTGTCTACCCTTTACTGCTCTGCGACTTCGACTACGGCGCGGCCCTTGTAATACCCGCAGGACGGGCAAACCCGGTGCGGCATTTTCGGCGAGTGGCAGTTGGGGCATTCCGACTGGCTCGGCTTCACCAGATGATCGTGGGCGCGGCGCATTGAGGTGCGGCGTTGCGAGTGGCGTCGTTTGGGATTAGGCATCGTAGATCCTTGCTAATTAAATTTCGTTCTTACAGGTTCTTGAGGGCAGACCAGCGCTCGTCACTGAGCTGCGTCCGGCAGTGACATTCCGTTTCGTTCCGGTTCTGTCCACAAATCGGGCAGATGCCCTGACAATCCTCGCTGCAGACCCGCTGCAGGGGAAGCGCCAGCAACACCTGTTCTTGCAAAATGTCGTTCAATTCCAACCCGGGACCCTCGTAAAAGCCCACATGGCTGTCGTTTGGCCCGATCGCAACCTCCGATCCGGGACTGGTCTCCGGCGCCGGAACATAGATCAGATCAAACTCTTCTTCAATATTCTTATCAAACGGCTCCGTGCATCGGTCACATTCCATCCGCAACGAAACCTGCAACTTGCCCCGCACCCGCAGCTCTTCCGTCGAAACATGCAATTCCACTATGCCCGAGGCTGTCAATGGGGACTGCTGCTCAAATTCAGGATCAAACAGAATCACGCCAACTGGCAGAGCCTGCTCAAACTGAATCGATTTTTGCTCCAACTCTCGGATATCAAGGAACATACACACGGCCACCACTTCGCGGGAGCGAACCTCTTTAGTATACGATAACCCGCCCTGTGTGCGCAAAGACTCCCCGCGCATGCGCTAAGGTTTGTCGGAATACGGAATGTCTCTCACCCCGTCGTCCATCCCCTCGATTCGCACGAACAGCTTTTTCGGCGGTGGAGCCGGGGGATAAACCGGCGCGGCTGACGCGGCCTGAGTCACCGAAGGCATCCCGGTCATCGGGACGCTTGCCTCCACATTGGCCCGCACAGCCAAACCCGGATCGGGCGCCGGCGCCGCTGGCTTCAAATTGACCGGCAGCGCAAATGCCGCCAAAAGAGGCCCTACGCGACCAGCTACGGTGCCCGCCTCCATTGGCGCTCCCAAAACCAGCGTGCTGTCTTCAATCGCCCCCTGCAATTGCGCCAGCCACGGCGAAAGTACAAATCGATCCGGGCTTCCCACCGCCCCCTGCAATAACTTCAAAACCTCGTCCGCCGTCGCCTCGCTCGTCGTCCAGATCCGCAAGTTCAAGCCAGCCGTCTTCCCCACTTGAATCCCGACGTCGAAGCCATCCATCTCACCATCAGCCGCGTCCTCGGCATACCGGTCGAGCGTCTTCGGGCCAAAGCCTCTGGGCACAGTCTCACAACTGACCCAAACCGGATACTGTTTGCCCAAATCGCGCGCCCTGCCGAATAACGGGTTCACCGAAGCCAACGACTCCACAAGTGCCTTGCTCCGCTCCGCGGCCGCCTGTATGGCGGGCCGTGTGCCGATCAGTACCGTCGTTCCGCCGCCTGGTCCGGTTATCCACGCCAGATGCGGGTCTCCGGCCGCCGCGCCAGCCGGTGCGGCGATCTCCAAGCCCTTATACGGCATCAGCCGCGCTCCCTCGCTCATTGCCAGCTTGCGCAATTGGGCCAAGGAAAACGAGCCCGACAGGATCAACACGTCCGATCGCTTTCCGCTCGACTCCTCGACGGAAGATAGCAGCAACCGCTCGGCCTGCGCCAGCATCGGAGCCCCCAGCGCCGCCACAAACTGTTCCCGAATCTGCCGGCCGTCGCCAGTCTCCGCCAGTTTGCGGAAATCGACGCCCGCTAGAATCTGCGCTTCCGGGTGGGCAAATCGCCATGCCATCGGTTCCGACGGCTCAACGATCGTTCCTGCCGGGGCGCCTGCCGCCGCCACGGCCGAGACGGCCAACAGCGATATTAGTTTCTTGATCATCGTCATTCCACCGGCAACAGAATTTTATTACTCTCAACATCGCCTTGACGCACTCGGAGTTCCACCACTCCGGGATTCCAATCGGCTGGCACCGTGAAACGAATCAACGTCACGCCCACAAGCCCCGGCGCCGCCCCGGCAAAATCAGGCGTGTATTCGGCATCCCCCGCGACGATTCGAGGCATTGTCTGCAACGGATTCGGCGGATTCTCCAACGCCGGAAAGCCGTCGAGAATTCCCCTCTGATAAGCGCCAAACCCGGTTCCCATCAGCACAATCTGCTCTCCGCGCCTAGCTGGCTTGTCCGGCGCCGATAACGACCCGTCCGGCCGCTGCGCCGTCGCAATGAACTGCTCCCCAATCAATTGGCCAAAAACCCCCGGCGCGTTTCGAACCACCGTTACTTTCCCGGCAATCTCCGGCAACGATCCGTTTCTCACCGCCAGCGTATGCTCGCCATCGGCCAGATCGGACGGTAAGTAAGCGTTGACCTGTTCCGGCGAGACAAACAATAACGGAAGCAAGCGTGTTCCGATCCTCGCCGTCACATTCCCCAATGTCTGTGTCAATGGCCCGTTCGCCCCGGCAACGTAATCATTCGCCAGCCCCGAACCGTAGATGGACACAATCGAACCCGGCGCGACGGCTTTCAACGGCGTCTCTCCCGCGGCGTTGCGAATTCCCGCGCTCGGAATGAAGGGTACTCTATCCAACTGCGCCCGCGCCAGTCGAGGTACCAACATCGACAGAAAACCGCCCGCGCTCGTACCCGAGAGGTCGCCCTCCCAGCGGCGGAACTTGTAGCCCTCTGCGGGAACCGCGGTCACTTGCACCGTCGTGTCCGCCGGATAGTATCCGTCCGCCGAACCGGGTTCCAGCCGGAATGTCGCCCCGCCAGCCGGATCGGCCACCGCCTGGAATCGGTTGAAAGGGCGATACCGGAAACTCAACTGTTGATCGGCCCCGGAAAAACTGACCGTCCGTGTCGCTGTGCCGCTATCGTTCCAACCAGCAAACTGTATCCGCGTATCCGCGCCCAAACTCACGCTTTCAGGAACCGACAGCGAAACCGTCGCGCCTAAAGGCCGGTCCAGCGTGCATGGCAGCGAACATACCGTCCCATCCACTTGCAGACGAGCGCCCGGCTGCGATGTCGAAACAACAACCCGCGGATACAGTTCGTAATTCGCAACCAGCCGCAGGCCTCCCAATTCCGTCTCCTCCTGCGTTGTAATCTGCTGGGTGGCCTCGCCCCCATTTGCCCACTGCAAGAATCTGTACTTGCGGCCCTTAGCGTCTGTTGTTTCGGCCGGAGCCGTCACCGTGTGCTTCGTCCCCACGCCCCACACAAAATTGTAGGAGGGCCAACTCTCCCGCCCATCCACGTTTAACTTCAAGCCGACTGGGCTGGTCAGAAAAGAGACTCCCGCACCACGCACGAAACGAGCCAGAATCGCATCGGGAATATTGGCGCCGACAGTTTTATAGATCGCCCCCTCGCCGCCCCCAATAGTGAAACTGCCGAGAATCCAAGTCTTTCCCGTCAAATCAAGCTGCGACGCCGGCGCACCCAAAATATGGCTCGATCCGTCCGCAAAATCAAATTCCCAAGGCGGGATCGGGAACACATTCCCGCTCTCCCGGTACCGCATCTCGATCTCCTCTGGAAAACGCGTCGGAGTGAGTGTCCGGTCGACCATCACCTGTAGACCATACGGCTCCGTTTGAATCGTTACCCGCTTCGCGGGAGAAAAGCGCGGCATTATCACCGCCGGTCCGTTCACCGTGTACTTTCGCAGAAAGCTGTCGCTACGGGTGACTCCGTTTTCCCACCAGCCCTCGAAGACAAATCCGCGTGCTGGAAACGCGTTGAAATTGATCGATGCACTGTTCGCCGCCCAAATCACCAACGAATTCGCCACGCACGATCCATTCACATACAGCGCGCCCGGCCCTGGCACCATGAAAACGCCAGGCTGTCCGGTCGGCTGTCCCTGCGGTGGCGGGGCCGTCGGCGGCACCGGCGTCACCGGTGGTCCGGTAGGGGGCGTTGGCACAGGCACTGCCGGTACAGGCACAGGATTTCCCGGCCGACCGGCCGTCCCACACGGCACGGACACCTCTGGCAGCGGATTTCCAGTCACGTTATAAAAAAGTATGTCGACCCGGTGTTCGACCGTATACGTCGCCTTCAGGCTAAGGAAATCCGGGTCAGCCGTTACTGTAATGGTGGGCGACGCTCCCTGGAGTATGGTTTTGTTATCCGCCCACCCCCCGAACGTCATTCGAGTCGTATCGCCGGTGTACTGCACCGCACCCGTCCACACCGTGTGCCGGCTGCCTTTCGGCCAGAAGAAGGTTGCCGAACTCGTATACTTGATCCCGTCCACATAAAACGATGCCCCCGCCGGCTCCGTGTATATGCGCGTTTGCGTAGTCTGTCCTGACGCCGCGCCCGCGGCGAGAATAAACGCTGACAGTAAAATGATCCACACTCGTTGCATAGAGTCGTTCGGGACACTCCTTCGTCCCTACGTTCTCTTTCGGCAGTACTCGCCAAATTCTGAATAGTGCAAAAACCTTAGTTACAGTAGAAAGTGGAACACGAATGTTAAATCCTGCCCCGCTTCCAGCCCTACCCCTGACAATTGAAGGCTCATGGGTGCTCCACCAACTTCTTCGCTTCGATCAGCCCGCCTGGTTTAACACCCCGACGATGCAAAAGCGGTCGATGCTCCGGGAATTGGTCTTCAAACTCAAGGAGTGGGAAGCCAACGAAGCCTTCCCTTCCGCCATCTTCACCATGTTCGGCCACAAGGCAGACCTGATGATCGTTCATTTCCGCCAGGACGCGGCCGAACTCCACCAAGCCGAACTCGATCTCTCCAGACTCTCTATCAGCGCCGTCCTCAAACAAGTTCACTCTTATTTTTCAGTTGTTGAGCTTGGCCTCTACGAATCAACTGTGAAAATCTATCGCGCCCTGCTCGACCGGGGCCTGGCGCCGAACACCGAAGAATGGAACAACGAGATTAAAGCCACCCTCGATCGCCAGCGCGAAGCCATGGCCCCGCGCATCTACCCTGGATTCCCCGATCACAAGTACATCTGCTTCTACCCCATGGACCGGCTCCGCGGCGAGAAGGAAAACTGGTATTTGGAGCCGATTGAAGAACGCCAGCGCATGATGCACGATCATGGCATGATCGGCCGCCGCTACGCCGGCGAGGTCAAGCAAATCATCTCGGGATCGATCGGGCTCGACGACTGGGAATGGGCCGTCGACCTGTTCGCCGACGATCCGCTGGTTTTCAAGCGGTTGATCTACGAAATGCGATTCGACGAAGTCAGCGCGAAATATGCGAAATTTGGTCAGTTTTTCGTTGGCGTCCGCGTGCCCTCCGACGCGGTGGAGCAATTCCTGATCGGCTGACATTTCATGACTCTCTTCCTTTGTTTGGCGCTCATGGCCGCCCTGGTTGCCTGGATGAGCGCGAAACTTAGGGAACTGGAGCGCCGCAACGCAGAGCAGGATCGCCGGATCGCGGCATTGATCGTGCGAATCTACGCTATGGAATCGGGGGTCAAAGCAGCCCCCGCGCCCATTGCCGCCTCCGCCGCCGCCGAAACCCGCCCGCGACCTCGAGTCCATAATCGGCGGCAACTGGCTGAGCAAGCTCGGTGTCCTGATGCTGCTCATCGGCATCACGCTGCTGGGCGCCGGCATCGGATTACAACAACGCCAACTTCGCTTAAGCGGCTTGCTGCTGTTCGCCGTCTGCCTCGCCAAACTGTTCTTCTACGACTTATCGCAGTTGGATACGTTGAGCCGGATACTTTCCTTCATCGTGCTGGGCATTCTGCTCATCACCGTATCCGGGGCGTATTCAAGATTCCGCGATCAGATCAAGCGCTACCTGTAGACAACAAAGCCGACCGCAACTTCTCCTGCGCCGATGAAATTTCCTCGCTCGTCAAAGTCCGGTCCGCCGCCCCAAGCGTGAACCGGAAAGTCATACTCCTGATACCCTTCGCCGCGTCCACATACTCATACAAGTACACCGCGTCCACTAAGTTCGGAACATGCACTTCCCGCGCCTTGGCCAACACATCCGCCGCCAAGCCGCGCGCCGCCACGGCAACCGTAATGTCAAAATCGGATGCCGGAAATCGCCGCGCCGACGTATATTTCACCACGCCCGGCTGCGCCGCCAGCATCGCCGCCAAGTTCAAATACAATACCTGCGCCCGCCCCGTCTCCACGATCGACGGATGGAATTCAAACAGCCGGCCGAGTTCCACGCCTTGCCACCAAATCGCCGCCGCCCGATGCGGATGCTCAAACACGCGCGCCACCGCTGGCCGAGCCTCGCAACCGGGCATCATCACACCGGCGATGCGCTTAAGCTCAAACAGCCCCGCCTTCCCGTCGCCTTCTTTCGCATACAGGACCACGGCGCAACTGGGAATCTCCTCCGGCAGCGTTCCTTCCCGCTTGTGTATCTCGTGACCGATCTCGAACAACCGGAAGTTATCGAAGTTATGCCGGTTCAACTCAATGTTCTTTAGTATGTTCGGCAACAAACTCGTCCGCAGTAACTCCTGCCCCGCCGCAATTGGATTCAACACGTGCAAGTGGCCGGAGAGTGGCAATTGTAACTGCGCCGCCTGTGCCTCGCTGACAAACGAATAATTGAACACTTCCGTGAATCCCTGCGCCGTCAATAACCCGCGCACACGCCGTTGAAATAGCCGCTCCGGCTGCAATGGCGGAACGCGGCTGGGCACGCTTGGCGCCACCGGCGGAATCGATGCGTAACCGATCATCCGGCCCACTTCCTCCACCAGATCGTCCTTGATCGAGATATCCTTCGTCGCCCGCCAGCTCGGAACGGTCACCGTAAAAGACCCATTCGTCCGAGTCACCCCGAACGCCAACCGCTCCAGGATCCCCGCCACCTCGTCCTCGGCAACGGCCCGCCCCAGCTTGCGCTCCATCCACTCATGCGTGAAATCGATCGCCGCCGGCGCCTCTGCTTGCCGCCACGAATCAGACAACCCGCCAACCAACCGGATTCCCGGGCTCACCAACCGCAACAACGCCACCGCGCGCGCCAGCCCGCGAACCGTATTCACCGGGTCCTGCGATTTCTCAAACCGCATCGACGCATCGGTCCGCAGCTTCAACCTGGTCGAAGTTTTTCGCACCGAAGCCGCATGGAAATTGGCGCTCTCCAACAATAGCCGCGTCGTTGCAACCGTGATCGACGACGGCCCGCCCCCAATCACGCCCGCCACCGCCACCGCGCCGTCCGCGTCGGCAATCACCAGATTCGATGGGTCCAGCGTATACGTTGTGCCATTCAACGCCTCGCACAATTCGCCGTCACCCGCGGCGCGCACGAAGATCGTATCGCCTTGCATCTTTTCCAGATCGAACGCATGCATCGGCTGCGCCAGTTCCGCCATCACCCAATTGGTGACATCGACAATATTGTTGATCGGGTTCAAG